>JAQUQF010000141.1 GCA_028749105.1 Acidobacteriota bacterium
CTCGGACCGCGATGCGGCCATCGCCTCCAACAACCTTGGCGACATCATGGTTATCTATACCAACACCAAGGTGGGCGCCGCCTATTATTATCGATCCCACAGCGGTTCCGCCTGGAGCGGGCCGCTCGCCATACCCAACCAGAACTACAGCGACTTTATCCAGTCTACCCTCTATTGGACCGACGTCACCGCCACCTCCGACAATGTCTTCCATGCCATCTGGGCGGTCGACTCCCACCTGTCCGAGGGCTACGGCATGTACTACGCCAGCTTCAACCCGGCCAGCAACCAATGGTCCGCTCCCGAAAAGCTGCTCGGCGGCCGCATCGGCGAGCCCAAGCTCATCACCAATGCGCTCACAGATGAATTGATCCTGATCTGGGACTGGTACCTGGAAAGCGGCGGCACCAAAAACAAGGACGTTTTCATCAAGGTGAAGAAAAAGAGCGGCTGGCAGGGCGAGGTCAACATCAGCCAGCAGGTGAGCGATTCATCGGACGTCGTCGATGCCCCCCACGGCCAGCTCGCCGAGACCAATACCGCCGTGGCCGTCGATGAGAGCGACGGCTATGTCTATCTGGCATACAAAGAGGACCAATACGTTGAGGAGCTTGATGCGGCGGGCAAGGAGCCGTGGGAGCTGCGCATCCACGTCGTCCTGCTCGATCCCACCTACAAGATGGTCTGGAACGAGCAGGTGACCTCGGGCTACAGCGGATTTCACTTCCTCCCCTCCATTGCCGCCCTGAATGGCAAAGCGATCGTCATGTTCGCCTGGCCCCAGGAACAGACCTACAATTACATCGTCTTCACCCGCGAAGGCCAGAAATTGACCTATGACTCCCATATACTCGAGGACAACTGGATGGCCAGGATCCCCAACATCGTCAACCGCTGGTACGCCTGGCACAACAAAATCTTTGCCCACGGCGACGAGATTGCCGCCACCTACACCGATGACGCCCTGTTCACCACCATGAGGCTCATGAAGAATTGGACATGGACGACAGGCCCCATCGATCTCAGCCATAATGAAAGGCAGTTGTATTACCCGTATGATTCCTATTCGGACCCCAAGATAGGGATCTTGACGGCGTTTCACAATTTCCATGAAGGCGACGATGAGGACGAAAGGGAGCAAAAGGCCGAAATCTGCATCACGATCTATCACTATCCCAAGACCGTCATCCACTCCGCCAGCAATATTACCATCACGGCGCATACAGAACGCAGTTTCTTCCGCCGCATCACGATCAACCAGGTCGGCTGGCAGAACCATCAGCTGAACATCAACCGCAATGTGACGGTCAGCAAATGGCGCATCTACCGCAAATTGAAGACCGAAGGGGTCGGACGCTACGTCAGGATCGGTGAAGTGGAAGGCTCCATCTATACCTTTATCGATCCGAAGGGCGTTCCCGCGCAAAATCCGTACGACTATTACGTCACGGGCGTTGACGCCTCAGGCAACGAGAGCTCGCTGCCGAAAGAGTAGAAAGGCGACGAAAAATATCAAAAAAAATGGCTCCTCAGGAGGGACTTGAACCCCCAACCTAATGGTTAACAGCCATCCGCTCTGCCGATTGAGCTACTGAGGAACCCGAAAAGAATTATAGCATTCATCCGAAAGAGTGTCAATGGATTTTTTGAACCTCCAATCAACCGAAACCTATACTTTTATAGTTCAGTTTTGGATTGTTGCCTCGACCGTTTGCCCCACGCAGAGGCGACAAAGGCCAGGGAAAAAATGGCGCTGCCGGTGAGGACGATCACCGCGCCGGCGGGCAGGTCGAGGATGTAGGAGAGCAGAAGCCCGGCCAGGACGGTGAATTCGGCGATCAGGACGGTCCACCAGGTGAGCGCCTTGAAGGAGCGGCTGAACAGACGGGCGGTCGAGACCGGGATGATCAGGATGGCGCTGACCAGGACGACGCCCAGGACGCGGATACCCAGCACCAGGGAGCAGGCGAGCATGATGTACAGGAGCAGCTCGTAGAGGTCGGGATTGATGCCGGCCATGCAGGCCATCTCGCGATCGAGGGCCAGCAGCGTCAGCTTGCGCTTGTGGCTGGCAATGAAGGCCAGGATCGAGGCCCCGAAAACGACGATCAGCGCCAGGTCCTGGGTGCGGATGGCCAGGATGTTGCCGAACAGGTAGCCGATCAGCTCGGGCTGGTAACCCGGGCGCAGGCTGATCAGGATGACGCCCAGGGCCATGCCGCTGGTGAACATGATGCCGATGATGGAGTCGCTGGACAGGGGGCTCTTCTTTTCGAGCCAGTAGACCAGGGCGGCCAGCAGCATGCTGAAGGCCAGGGCCGACAGCAGCGGGCTGAAGCGCGTCAGCAGCCCGATGGCGGCCCCGGCCAGGGCGGCGTGGGCGATGCCGTCGCTGAAGAACGCCATCTTGCGCAGGGTGACGAAAATGCCCAGGTAGGAGAGGAGTAGCCCCAGGACCAGGCCGGCCAGCAGGGCCCGCTGCATGAAGGGCAGCTGCAGCAGTTCAGCCATGGTGATTCCCATGCCCGGCCTGTGCCGCTTCGTGGCCGTGAACCTTGAAGTCGGCGTTCTCGCCGTAGAGCTTTTTGAGGACTTCGGCGGTCAGGGCGGTGCGTGTCTCGCCGTGGGAGACCAGGTCGCGGTTCAGGCAGATGATGCGGTCGGTGAACTTGTAGACCATGCTGATCTCGTGGGAGACCATCATGACGGTCACGCCGTGCTCGCGATTCAGGTGCTGGATGACCGAATAGAAATCGCCCTGGCCCTCAATGTCGATGCCGCTGGTGGCCTCGTCGAGAAAGAGCAGGCGCGGATGGTGGAGCAGGGCGTGGGCCAGCAGGACGCGCTGCAGCTGCCCGCCGGACAGCTCGCCGATCAGCTTGCCCTTGAACTCGTTCATGCCCACCTCGTCCAGGGCGCCGTGGACGGGGAGCTTTTCCGGCGTTCGGCAGGTCAGGTTGATGAATTCCTCTACGGTCAGCGGGAAATTGCTGTCGAAGGCGAAGCGCTGGGGCATGTAGCCCACCTGTGCCAGGACCTGGCGCACCGGCAGGGAAAAGAGGCGGATCTCCCCCTCGTAGGGGATCAGGCCGAGGATCGCTTTCAGCAGCGTGGTCTTGCCCGAACCGTTCGGGCCGATGACGGCGATGATCGCCTCTTTTTCGATGGTGAAGCTGACGTGATCCAGCGCCAGGCTGCCGTTGAAGCGCACAGTCAGGTCTTTGACTTCCAGGACGGGAGGCATGGATCAGCGCCCCAGTGCCTGCAGAATGCGGCGCGCGTTGCGTTGCAGCAGGCCGGCATAGGAATCGCGCGGCGCCGCCCCGCCAAGGGGATCGAGGACGACCAGAGACAGGCCCAGGTCGCGCAGCAGGGGCTCGAGGCTCGCGGCAGGCAGCTGCGGCTCGGAAAAAACGGTCTTGAGCCCGAGGCGTTTGACCCGGCCATAGAGTTCCCGGATGTCGCGCGACGAGGGCTCGCGCCCGGGCGAAGCCTGGAACACGGCCGCGATCTCCAGCCCGTAAGCCGCGGCGAAATAACGCCAGCCGTCATGAAAAACGAGCATCTTCCTGTTCTTCAAAGTGGAGAGGGTCTTCCCTATCTCCGCGTGCAGTGCAACCAGTTCCCGGGCATATTCCCGGCAGTTTTGCTCATAGAAGGCGGCATGAGCGGGGTCAGCGGCCGACAGGGCGCCGGCGATGGTCCGGGCCATGATCGCGCCGTTGGCGGCGCTCAGCCAGTAATGCGGGTCGAACCCCTCGTCGCTAGGCGATGCTCCATGGTCGTGTCCGTGCCCGTCATCGTGGAACGGGAGGCGGACGATATCCTTGTGCAGCGCGACGATGGCCGCGTGCGGCAGGCTGTCGCCGACCCCGTCGATCCAGTCGTCCACGCCGCCGATCTTGAAAATGAGGCGCGCCGGCTGCAATTGCCTGACCTTGCCCGGGGTCAGGTCGAACGTATGGGGGGAGGCGCCTGCGGGCAGGACCTGGATCACGCGCACGGCGGGCCCGGCGACATGGCGGGCGATGTCGGCAACGGGAAAGATGGTGGCGGCCACGACCAAAGGCTCGTCTGCCGCACCCGCCAGAAAATGGCAAGACATCAGCACGGCCAGGATGCAGGCAAGCGGGAAAGAACGGCGGTCGCTCATGTGGCGATCATTGTAACAGAAACATGGCGGCGAGTAAATTTTCGGCCTTGATGATGCGCCTTGTTGACGAGGACCGCCAATGCGGTATAATTGCTATCATCCCTGCCTGGCAAGGAGGCACAGTGAACGAAAAGCATCCCGGAAAAAAACTGCCGCGCAACGTCAAGATCGTGGGTCTTACCAGTTTTCTGACCGACGTGTCCAGCGAAATGGTGATCAACACCCTGCCGCTTTTCATGAAGAACGTCCTGGGCGTGAAGACCAGCATCATCGGCCTGATCGAAGGGGTGGCCGAGTCGACCTCCAGCCTGCTGCGCCTCTTCTCGGGTTGGTTTTCGGACCGGCTGGGAAAGCGCAAGGCGCTGGCGGTGCTGGGCTATGGGATCTCGGCGTTGTTCAAGCCTTTGTTTTATTTCGCCAATTCCTGGGGAGTGGTTGCTGCCGCCCGCTGGGGCGACCGCGTCGGCAAGGGGGTGCGCACCGCCCCGCGCGACGCCCTGGTGGCTGACTCCACGCCGTTGGCGCAGCGCGGCTACGCCTTCGGCTTCCATCGCGCCGCCGACACGGCGGGGGCCTTCCTCGGATTGGTCATTGCCCTGGCCATAGTCTGGTTCTTCCAGAAGGGGAGCGGCGTGCTGCTGGCAGGGACTTTCCGCATCATCGTCCTGGCCAGCCTGGTCCCGGCATTCCTGGGGGTGATCGTCCTGGCCCTGGGTGTCAAGGAGATTCCCGCTGCCGGGTCCATTGGCGCCCGCCCCAAATTCGGTTTCAAGTCCTTGAGCAAGGATTTCCGTTATTTTGTAGTCATCGTCGGGATTTTTGAACTGGGCAACTCTTCCGACGCCTTCATCATCCTGCGCGCCCAGGAACGCGGCCTCTCGATCGTCGGCATCTTCGCCATGCTGATCGCCTTCAATTTCGTCTATTCTTCGCTCTCCCTGGCGGCGGGAAAGCTTTCGGACCGTGTCGGCCGGAGGCGGATCATCCTGGCCGGCTGGGCATTGTATGCCTTCACCTATCTCGGATTGGCCGTCGCCCGCTCGGCGGTGCATATCATTGTCCTGTACATCGTGTATGGCGCCTACTATGGTTTGAG
>JAQUQF010000142.1 GCA_028749105.1 Acidobacteriota bacterium
CACGACGCCTTCAGCCTGGTCGACGTGCCGCACGCGTTGGCCGCCAAGGTGGTCGAGGTCATGGGCCGCTGCCAGATCAAGGGTCACCCGGTGTTCATCAAGGTCGACAAGCACAAGGACAAGAAGAAGCAGTAAATTCCAAATTCCAAGCACCAACGAATAAAACCAGGAGAAGAAAAAGGGCAACCTCGGTTCTCGTAAGAGCTCAAATTCCAAATTACAAGCACCAAATCCCAAACAAATTCCAAGCTCCAAATTCCAATGACCCAAACAAAGGCACTGTCAGTTATTTTTCTTCGTTTTGGTCATTGGGTCATTGGTGCTTGGTGCTTATTTGGAATTTGGAATTTGTGATTTGGAATTTTAGGTCTGAACTAGGGTAGGGCAATGCACGGCCTCGTGCCCCTACGGATTCAGTAGCTCCACCACAATGTCAATATGGCGCAGACCAGGGTGATGGCCAGCGAGATGACAAATGTCACCGGGATAACCTTGGCCTCCTCGCCGATGCGGTCGATGCTCGCCGCCGCGTTCTGCAGCTTGGCCGGCGAGATGACGCTGGCCAGCCCGCCGCCGATCCCCGACGCCGCCGCGATCAGGATGCCCCAGGCGCCGATCTTTTCGGCGGTGGCCAGGTGCAGCTTGGTCAGCATGGCGATGGCCGACGCCTCGGAGCCGCTGACGAAGCCGCCGAGCAGCCCGATGAACGGGGCGATCAGCGGGTAGAATTTTCCGAAGAGCGAGGCGGCGGCCTCGGCGACCACGGCGATCATGTTGTGCCCGGTCGCCAGCAATTGCCAGTCGCTCCCTTTGCCCGAATGGTTCAGCACAAAGGCCAGGGCGAAGAAGATGGCGGCGGCAAATACCGGCCGCGGCGCCCTTTTCCACCACTTTTTCATGGAAATCCCGAGCTGGCGCCGGTCGACCTTGAGGAACGGCACGGCGATGAGGGTGGAGACCAGGACCCAGAAATAGGCCTGGGAGAACAGGCGCACCTTTTCCGGCGCCCCGGGGATGATGGCCAGGGGCATGGCCCAGGTGACGCTGAACAGCTTCTCGAACGGCAGGGACTTCACGTTGATCAGCAGCGAAAACAGGATGAGCACCAGCCACGGCGAGGTGGCGGCGAGCAGCCCCATCTTTTTTTCGATCGCCAGGTCCTGCTCGTTCAGGAGCGAGCGGTCGATCAGCCGGCGGCCGCGCACCTTGAGATAGGCCAGCATGACCAGGATCACCGCCAGGCCGGCGACGATGCCGGTCAGGGGCACCTGGCCGATGGAGCTCATGAGCATGGCGACCAGGCCGGCGCTGGCGCCCGCCAGCACGGTAGGCAGCAGCCCCTTCCAGATCATCTTCCAGCCGCCGACGATCCACAGCATGCCGAAGGCGATGCAGGTGCTGATGAAGGGCATGTAGCGGGCGAAGACGTGGGCGATGTCGCCGACCGGGCGGCCGACGAAATTGGAGAAGACCACGATCGGCACGCCGAGCAGGGCATAGGTGCACAGGGCATCGTAGCCCAGCGCCGGCAGGGCGATGGAGACGAAGGTGGAATAGCCCAGGGCCAGCATGATCGGCGGCAGGATCGAGACCGGCGTCGCCCCCATGGCGGCGATCAGCGTGCCGAAGCCGACGTTGATCAGCAGCACCTGCACGATCTTGTCCTGCGGCGAAACGGTCTTCATCAGCGTCGCCACGCGGGCGATGGCGCCGCTCTCGATCATCACCGTCACCTGGAAGATCGACGTCGCCACCATCAACGAAATGGGGAAGGAGGCGACCATGCCGCTGAGGCTGGCCGTCAGGACGACGCCGAGCGGCGTTTTGAAGAAGAGCCAGGCGATGACCACGGCCGCCAGCCAGCCCCAGGCGCCCGAAATGTCGGCGGCTTTTTTGGCCGCCACCAGCAGCAGGAAGATCAGGATCACGGGCAGCAGGGCCAGGAATACGGCGAGACCGTTCATGGATAAGCTCCTTTAAAAACGGAAGAACAACTCGAACTGGACCCAGTTGTACGGGTCGGCGCCGGCGGCGTAAAAATCGCCCGGGTTGAAGTTTTCCCAGATGAGGCGGCCCGACAGGTTCCTGGAAACGTCATAGGTGATCTTGGCGATGAACAGGCCGCCGCGGTTTTTGCCCTGACCGGCGAGCAGGGCCGACGTCGCCCATTTCTCGGGGGCGGCGAGGCGGTGCCAGGCCAGCAGCAGCTTCACCTTCTCCGCCGGCTCGAACAGCAGCTGGCCGTAGAGGGAGATGAAGTTGGTCGAGTCGGCGACGCGGGTCTCTTTGGCCTGCAGGTAGATCAGCGAGTCGCTCCACTTGGGCCAGCGGCTGAAGGCCATGTCCCAGCCCTCGCAGGAGCGGGTGGTCGGGTCGTCGCCGCTCAGGTAGATGCCGCCGATGGTCAGCAGCGCGGGGAGCGGAAAGCGCCAGCCGCTCTGGCGGTCGAGGTGGAAATAGCCGCCCGCGGCGCGCCGGTTGCGCTTGGCGAGCGTGCCGAGCTGGAAGGCCCCCTCGGCGGTCAGGGGGAGCTTCGTGGTGAACGGGTGAACAACGCGGCCGCCGGCCACGTGCAGGGCGCCGCCGGGCAGCGGGCCGAAGGCGAAGGCGTCCTTGCGGAACAGGTAGGCTTCGATCCCCGTCTGTTTTACCCGGCCGTTGAAGTAGAAGCCGACGCCCTGCTCCTCCTGCTCGACCATGGCCTGCCCCTTGTCGTTGACCACGGGCAGCAGCGTGTCGACGCGGGGCTGGCGGACGAAAAAGAAGGTCAAGCTGTTCCGGTTCTTCAGCGCGTAATCGAGGCGCAAGCCGTTGAAGTAGCCCGAGCGCGAGCCGTCGAGCGGGCCGCCGTCCATGACCAGGAACCCTTCGCCGAACATTATGTCGAAGCGGCCAAGGGTGGCGGTCAGCGGCAGGCGGCCGGGATTGCGCCAGCGGACGTTGAGCTGGTCGAAGAAAACCTCGTGAACATTGAAGTCGGTCTTCAGCCGCGGATCGAGCTTGGGCGCCAGGTAGACGCGGTTCTCGTTGGTCAAGCGCAGGTTGACCTCCCAGGCGTCATTGGGCCGCCATTGAGCGCCGAGGCCGGTGCGCAGGCGCAAATAGGCGCTGGTGTCGGCGACCCCCTCGTCCAGGCTCATGGTGTTGTCCCAGCTCTCCTGGCGGATCCTTTCCCAAAAATAAAGTTTCATCTTGGGACCGGTTTTTGCCGTTTCCGTTTGCGCGCTTTGCGCAGCCAGCGGCAAAGCCAGGCAGGAAAAGAGCAGGGCGCTCAGAAAACAGGCGCTGAACTTGCGGCTCATGACCCCTCCGGAAGATCGCTGCGCTCCCGCGGCCAGACCCGATGGAGCGCAATGCAAGGTGAAGGACAAAAATAACTTAAAAAAGGGGAAAATGCAATCGGGGCGGCCCGAGATTTACTGCGGCAGTCGAACGGGATACAATGGCAGCGCACCACGGCTGGAAACGGCCCGGCAAGGAGCATGCAAGCGGAATGGCCTGGAAACTTCTGATCCTCTTCGCCCTCGGCGTGGCCGAGCTCTGGGCCGCCGCTCCGGCCGGCGTGGCCATGGGCCTCGATCCGGTCCTGGTCTGCCTGGTTGCGGCCGCCGGCGCCGTCAGCGGCGGCACGGTCGTCATTCTGCTGGGGGAGAGGGTGAAGGCCTGGCTTGAGAAGCGCCGGAAACGTGAAAGGCTGGAAGAGAAGCGCGGTTTGCTTTTCAGGGTTTGGCAGCGCTACGGCGTCATCGGCTGGGGGCTGCTGGCGCCGCTGCTGGTCGGCTCGCCCCTGGGCGCGGCCTTCGGCCTGGTCCTGGGCGCGCCGCCCCGGCGCCTGCTGCCCTGGCTGGCGGCAGGATCGGTTTTATGGAGCGTCGTCTTTTCAACCGTTGCCGCTTTGGGTGTCAGGATCATCGGTGGATAAGAGGAAAGTGGTAGTGATAGTGGTAGTGGTAGCAAGAAGCTTAACGAAATAATAGTGGTGGTAGAGTCTCGTTTTGGTAATGGTTTGGCTGGGAAAATTGGTTAGATTTGCTTTAGGTTTTTCGCCAAACCGGAAGTATAACTAATTCCAAAGCTTGAAGGACTATGATGGGTGTCTGGTGCAGAACATTTGAGTTCTGTAACCAATAAATAGAAATCGACGGGCGCAGCATCTAATCGAAATCAGTTAGGCCAAGAAAATATCTAAAATATAAATCCGCCTACTTGACACGCACCTTCTAATGGGCGTCCCTCAGGGTCCCATATTATACAATTTGTCAATTCAACTCTCATTTTGTATCACATGTATTCCCATTTCCCTACAAAAACTGTCATTTCAAGACCTGGCCCTGATGCCCAAAGCGAACGTGATCGCCAACCATCTTACCGACGAGGACACCAAGTTTTTCCCGCTGCTCAAAGGGAAAGGCTGGCCGAATTGCTTTTATGCTCGTATAGATCTTGTTGACGATCTTCCAGCCCCCGGCTTTCTGCCCCGGCGTTCATTGACATCAACCTCCTATGCGCGCAATATGACCGCCAGGGATAAAATCATTTTCCCGGACCGTCCGGCTGAAAGGCAGTGCTCGCTAGAAAGGAGGCCCGATGAAGATCACCCGGAAACATTTTCTTCGTTCCCTGTCGGGGCTCGCGGGAGCGGGCTTCTGCCTCCGCGGCGCCGCCCCGTCGTTGCGGGGCGAGTCGGCCCCGTCGTTGCGGGGCGATACGGCCCCGTCGTTGCGGGGCGAGTCGGCCGCGCCGGCTGGCAAAGCGGGTTCGCTGGCGATGAGGGACCTGGGGAAGAAGTCGGGGCTGCGGATCACCTGCCTGGGCATGGGAGCCACCCGGACCATGGAGCCCGCCCTGGTCCTGGCGGCCGTTGACCAGGGGATCAATTTCCTGGATACGGGGCGCTCCTACATGAACGGCAGGAACGAGGAAATGATCGGCCTGGCGCTGCAGGGGAAGCGCCAGCAAGTGGTCATCCAGTCAAAGATCAGCCTGCCGGAGGGCTTTCCCGAAACCGTCACGGCCGGGCAGGCCAGGGCCCGCCTGGAAAGCGAGCTGGGCGAATGCCTGAAGGCCCTGCGCACCGACTGCGTGGATGTCATGCTCCTGCATGGGGTCGAAGCCGGGCCGGTGCTGGACCACGAGGCCGTGCTCGACTTTTTCTTCAAGGCCATGCTGGCTGGAAAGATCCGCGCCATGGGCTTTTCCGCCCACCGCAACCATGTGGCCCTCCTG
>JAQUQF010000143.1 GCA_028749105.1 Acidobacteriota bacterium
CGCCTGCCAGTTGCCCCAGGTCATCTCCAGGCCGCCGCAGCGCTCCTTGTTGAGGATGCCGTTCTCGTAGCAGTCCATGATGAAGCCGGTGAGGGTGCCGAAGGAGATGGTGTCGAGGCCGTAGGTGTCGCAATAGAAGTTGATCTCGACCACTGCCTTGGGATCGAAGATGGCCGGGTTGGAGCCGCAGCCGCCGACCGTCTCGTACTCGGGGCCGTCGACCAGCACCTTGTGGCCCTTGTAGGGGCCGGTGCGCAGCTCGAAGTTGTCGATGCCGTGGGCGCAGGACATGGTGCAGCCGAACCAGCAGCCGTCGGGGACGTTCTGGGTGAACATCTCCTTCCATACCCAGGAGGCGAGGTTCTTGGCGTCGGGGTGGCTGCCGAAGCGGAAGTTCTTGGTGGGCAGCAGGTCGTAGTCGTTCATGATCTCGACCAGGTGGGCGGTGCCGATGGTGCGCATGTGGCACTGCTTGTCGTCGAGGCTGATGATCTCCTTGTGCAGCTTCAGTCCGGTCTTCTGCAGCGTCTCCATGTCGACCGGGTTGTTGGACTTGCCGGTGAGGCCCGAGTACTTGACGACCATGGCCTTGATCTTCTTGTTGCGGAAGACGGTGCCGATGCCCCCGCGCCCCGCCTGCTTCAGGCGCGGCAGCTGGCGGCGCTTGTCCCAGTAGGAGAAGTTCAGGCAGCCGATCCAGGCGTGCTCGGAGCCGCGGCCGGCCGATACCACCGACACGTGCTGCTTTTCGCGCTCGTTGGCGGCGAACATCTCGTGCAGCTGCTCGGCCACCACGTGCGAGTCGACCGCCTCCAGCGGCGCCTCCATGATCTGCACCTTGCCCTGGTTGCCGTCGATGTAGATCAGCACGTCGCGGTCGGCCTTGCCCTGGATCTCCATGGCGTCGAAGCCGGAAAACTTGAGGTAGGGGCCGAAGTGGCCGCCGACGTTGCTGTCGATGGGGATGCCGGTCTGCGGCGAGATGGTGGTGACCAGCGACTTCCCCGAGCCCGGGTAGTTGGTGTTGCCGGCGATGGGGCCGGTGGCGATGCAGATCTCGTTCTCGGGGGAGTCCCAGCGCGTGTCGCCTGTGACCGCGTCCCACAGCAGCTTGAGGTCAAAGCCCTTGCCGCCGATGAACTTCTTCTTCATCTCGGCCGGCACCGGCTTCTCTTTGATCTCCAGTGTGGTCAGGTTGATGTACAGCGTGCGGTCGTTGTAGCCCTTGACCACCGGCTTCAGCTCGTAGGTGAATTCCTTCAGGACCTTGTGGGCGGCCCGCAGCTTCTCGATATTGTGCTTGCTTTCGTTGGCGCTCATGGCTCAACCCTCCTTGATTTCGACAGTCAACGCGTTGCTGGGGCACTCTTTGGCGCAAGCGTCGCAGGCGATGCACTTGAACGGCAGCAATCCGCCGCGCCAGGTCATCATGGTGCCGGTGGGGCAGGCGGCGACACAGGCCAGGCAGTTGATGCACAGCGTCTTGTTGATCAGCACCACTCCCAGCTTGTTCACCGTGATGGCCTGGCTGGGGCACTCTTCGACGCAGCGCCGGCACTGGTTGCAGACGCTCAAGGTGAAGGAGCCGTCCGCGGCCTGGCCGACCTGGATGCATGATTTCTCGGGATTGTCCTCCTTGAAGTAGAGCTGCGAACAGACGCTCATGCACTGGTTGCAGCCGATGCAGTTCTCGGCAATGGTCTTGAGGTACTTCATGCGGGCTTCGCGGCCTCCTTCTGTTTATGTTCTGCCTGCAGGGTGATTTCGATCTTCTTCCAGGGCTCGGGGATCCTGTCCAGCGACTGCACCGCTCCCAGCACCATGTTGCTGACGATCCGGCAGACGAACGGGTTCATGGCAATGGTCCTGCCGTTGACCTTCAGCGTGATCTTATTTTTCATGATAGGCCTCCATAAACATGCCAATGGCGTCAATGTCGTCGGGATGAAAACAGGTGCGGCCTGGGGTGTCATGGCCGGCATTGACGATGGCGGCCAGGTTTTCCGCCGCGGTTTTCAGGGGCTTCCCTTCTGGATCCTGTACTTCAATGATCGGGATGCCGGGCCGGGTCAGCCCCTCCAACAGGACAATATCGTCCGGTTGCAAACGCGATCCAAGTTCCGCCAGCAGGGCGTCGGGCGAATCGAGCCGCGTCATGCGCAGCATCTCCCTATTGGTCAGCAAATAGACCTCTTCGGCCCCGGCCTGCAGGAAGCGAGCCGTGTCCTTGCCCTCGGGCTGCAGCGCATATCCGGCGTGGGTGCTCTTGACGGCGATCACGCGCCGCTGCCTGGCCTTGAAGTTTTCGATCAGCCTGGTGATGAGCGTAGTTTTGCCGCTGCCAGACCAACCGATGATTGAAAAAATCTTCATGATAATCAATTTTAATATATATGCCGGGTCCAGTCAACCATGCGGCTGAGGCGGCGAAAACCTTCAGGAGCGTGCTATTTACTACGAACAGCACTTGCTCTATAATGATTCCGATGAGAATATTTATTGGCATCAAACTGGCTGCGGAGGCAAAGGAGAGGATCAGCGAGGAATTGCAGCCGTTTCGCAAGGCCGGCACACCCATGCGTTGGACCGGGCGCGACAACATCCACCTGACCCTGAAATTCATCGGCGAGGCCGCCGATCCCCTGGCCGCGAAGGTCGGCGCCGCCCTGCAGGCCGACTTTCCGGCAATGGCCCCCTTCCGCCTGCGCCTGACCGGCTTCGGCAAGTTTCCGGCCGGCGACGATCTGCACGTCTTCTGGGCCGGCGTCGAGGTAAGCCCCGAGTTGCGCGCTCTGTTCGCCGGGGTGGAGGACGCCCTGGCGCCTCTGGGCATTGCCCGCGAAACGCGTCCTTTCCATCCCCACATCACCCTCGGCCGCAACAAGGCCCCCTTTAATTTCAAGTCGTTCTTTGCCCTGTTGGCCGAGAAGAACAGCGTGTTCCTTGGCGAATGGCCGGTTTCCGCGTTCCAGCTGTTCTCCAGCCATCTGACCCCGGCCGGTCCCGAATATGCCATCTTGAAGGAGATCCCCCTTGTCCAGTCATGAGATCCTGTACGTTGTCTGCTCCTACCTGCTGGGTTCCATCCCCTTCGGCTACCTGATCTTCTATTTCAGCGAAGGCAAGGACATCCGCACCCTGGGCAGCGGCAACATCGGCGCCACCAACGTGCTGCGCAGCAAGGGCAAGCTGGCCGGCCTGGCCACGCTGGCCCTGGACATCCTGAAGGGGGCGCTGCCGATCGTCTACGGCCGCATCCATTTCGACCTGCCCTGGGTCATCCTGCTGGGCGGCCTGGCCGTGCTGCTGGGACACGTTTTTCCGGTCTTCCTGAAGTTCCGCGGCGGCAAGGGCGTGGCCGCGCTGGTCGGCATATTTTTGGTCTTTCATCCCCCCTCCCTGCTGGTGTTCCTGGCCGCGTTCTTCGCGGCGCTGTGGCTGACCCGCTATGTATCCCTCGGCTCGCTGCTGGGCACGACGGCGCTTTTTTTCTCCATCCTCTTCACCCAGGTCGCGGAGGCGTCCATGGTGGCCTTCGTCATGCTGCTGCTTATCGTGTTCCGCCATCGCGCCAACATCGCGCGCCTGCTCGACGGCAGCGAGCACAAGTTCGCTTTCAGGAAAAATGGCTAGCATACTGGTCGTCGGCGGCGGCTCCTGGGGGACGGCTTTCGCCGATTACCTGGCCCGCCAGGAGTCGGGAGTGCGGCTATGGATGCGGGAAGAAGAGATCCTCGCATCCATTCGCTCCGGCCGCGAGAACCGCGTCTTCCTGCCCGGCATCGAGCTGGCCCCCGGCCTGGAAGCCAGCGCGGATCTGGAAGAGGCGGCCGCAGCTGCCGGCGTGCTGGTCCTGGCCGTGCCGTCAAAATTCATGCGCTCGGTGATGCAGCGCCTGCAGGCTGTTCTTCGCGAAGACCATGTCCTGGTCAACCTCTCCAAGGGTTTCGAATCCGATTCGCTGAAGACCATGTCGCAGGTGGCGGCCGAGGTTTTCGGACCCGGGATTTCCCGGCACTGGATCACCCTCTCCGGCCCCTCTTTCGCCCGCGAACTGGCCGGCGGCCATCCCACGGCCGTGGCCGTGGCCTCGGAGAACGGGGAGCTGCTCCAGCAGGTGCAGGGGCGCTTCTCCTCGAGGACGCTGCGCATATACCGCAGCGACGACCTGCGCGGACTGGAAGTGGCCGGTTCATTGAAGAACGTGATGGCCATCGCCTCGGGCATGATCAACGGCTTGGGCTACGGCTTCAACACCACGGCATCCATGGTCACGCGGGCCAACATGGAGATCTCCCGGCTGGGCATGCGCCTGGGGGCCAGGCCCGAGACGTTCTGGGGTCTGGGGGGGATCGGCGACCTGATGCTGACCTGTTTCGGCAGCCTGTCGCGCAACTTCCAGCTGGGGAGGCGGATCGCCCTGGGCGAGTCGCTGGCTGCGGCGGAAAGGTCGACCCCCATGGTGGCCGAGGGAGTGGAGACGACCAAGGCGGTCAACCGCTTGGCCGAGCAGTTGGATGTGGAAATGCCGATCGCCCGCCAGGTGCACCGCGTCCTCTTCGAGGGCAAGGACGTGCGCGCGGCGATCGTCGAGTTGATGACCAGAAGCCTGAAAAGCGAATGGAATATAAGCTAGAATATCAGATCGATGACGAGGTGAAGGTTTTTTACCTGGCCAAGGACACCGTGGTCATCGGCAAGCTGCCTACGAACGACATCGAGCTGCAGGACAATACCGTCTCCCGCCAGCACTGCCGCTTGCAGCGCGCGGGCAAGGGCTTCAAGCTCTCCGACTTGAACAGCACCAACGGCTGCTATGTCAACGGCCGCCGCGTCCAAGCGAAAGTGCTGGAGGTCGGCGACAAGATCACCATCGGCCGCACCCTCCTCAGCTTCCTGGCGGTCGACAAGAAGGAGAACTATCGCGACAGCGACGACCAAAAAATCTCGATGATCGTCCCCCTGGATGAGCTTGTGCCGGCGAAAAAAAAGCCGAAGCTGCTGAAGGGCGAGGAGCCGAACTTTTTGGTTTCGCTGACCGCGCTGGGCAAGAGCCTGATCGCCTCCCAGGATATTGAGGAGAGCTTCCAGAAGCTCGGCGACGTCATTTTCCAGTTTGTGCACCCCGAAAAAATATTCATTTTCTACTACAACGAGAAACAGGACGACATCCAGCTTAAATTTACCTATTCGCAGGCGGCG
>JAQUQF010000144.1 GCA_028749105.1 Acidobacteriota bacterium
CATCTTCGGCGGCATCGTGCGCACCGACCTGGTGGCCAACGGCATTGTTCATGCGGCCAGGGAGCTGGACATCCAGATCCCCATCGTCATCCGCCTGGTGGGGACGAATGAGGAAGAGGGCATGAGGATCCTGCGCGAATCGCATTTGAACTTCGTCACCGAGAACGTGCTGGCCGACGCGGTGCGCCGCGTGGTCGAGCTGGCCAGGGGGGCTTGACCATGTCCATCCTCATCGACGAGAACTCAAAGGTGATCGTCCAGGGCTTCACCGGCAGGGAAGGCACATTCCATGCCGCGCAGATGATCGAATACGGCACGCGCGTGGTCGGCGGCGTCACGCCGGGCAAGGGTGGGCAGATCCACCTGGAAAAGCCGGTCTTCGACACGGTGGAGGCGGCGGCCTGCGAGACCGGGGCCGACGTCTCGCTCATCTTCGTGCCGGCGGCCTTTGCCGCCGATGCCATCGTCGAGGCCGCCCTGGCCGGCATGCCGCTGATCGTCTGCATCAGCGAGGGTATCCCGGCCCTGGACATGGTCAAGGTCAAGAGTTTTCTGCGCACGACGCGGTCGCGGCTGGTCGGGCCGAACTGCCCGGGGGTCATTTCGCCGGGCAAGTGCAAGGTCGGGATCATGCCGTCGCGCATCCATCGCCCCGGCCGGGTCGGCATCATTTCGCGCTCCGGGACGCTGACCTACGTGGCCGTCGACCAGATCACGCGCGAAAACCTGGGCCAGTCCACCTGCATCGGCATCGGTGGCGACCCGATCATCGGCACGACCTTTGTCGAGGCGCTGGAGCTGTTCCGCGGAGACGAGCAGACCGAAGCGGTGGTCATGATCGGCGAGATCGGCGGCACCCTCGAGGAACAGGCCGCCGAGTACATCGGCAGGGCATTTCCCAAGCCGGTGATCTCGTTCATTGCCGGCCAGACCGCTCCCCCCGGCCGGCGCATGGGCCATGCCGGCGCCATCATCTCGGGCGGTCGCGGCACGGCCGCCGAGAAGATGGCCGTCCTGCGGGAACACGGCGTGCACGTGGTGGAGAACCCGGCCGAGATCGGGACGACGGTGAAAAGGATTCTGGGCTGAACCCGAAGGCGGCCCGGGAAAAAGGAAGGAGGGGATTAATGAACAGTCAACGCGGGAAGATGACATTCATGAGCCTGATCGCCATGGTGATACTCGCCATGGTTGGCTACATGGCGTTCAAGTTCATCGGCACCAACCTGGAGAAGAAGCAGATCAAGAAAGAGGTCTTCGACACGCTGGGGACGTACCGCGGCTCCCAGATGGATGACGCCAGGGCCATGGAGATCATCGAGAATATCCTGCTCAAGCACAAGACCGAGATCCTTGAGCTGGATGCGCATCTTAACAAGGAACAGGTGATCCAATATTCATTCAAATACAAGATCGACTCGGACTACCTGCTTTTCAAGCGCAGCGAGATCGTTGAGGTTGCGGACGAAATATCCAACTACATGTGAGGAGCGCCGCCGCGGCGTCTGGCTCCTGAAAACGGCCCTTGTCTTCATTGTTGCCGTTTTCATCGTGGTCGTGCTCCGGGAGCTGCGCACCATTTTCATCCCCTTCTTCATCGCGCTGTTCCTCTATTTC
The DNA here is from genome assembly GCA_028749105.1 of Acidobacteriota bacterium. Classification (GTDB taxonomy): domain Bacteria; phylum Acidobacteriota; class Aminicenantia; order UBA2199; family UBA2199; genus UBA2199. The sequence goes on from JAQUQF010000144.1 coordinate 1,618, forward strand.
ATGCTGAGCCAGGGGGTGCGCCGGCTGCAGCGCTGGCGGCTTCCCAAGACGCTGATCATGATCGGCGTGCTGGCAGCCATCTTCGTCTGCCTGTATCTGTGCGGCCTGCTCTTCTTCACCGGCGCCTCCTCCTTCATCGACCATTTCCCGGCCTACAGCGAAAAGGTCACGCAGCTGCTCAAGAATACTCTGGCCAACCTCAAGCTGCCGCTCATCGATGTCAAGCAGTACATTGCCGGCATCGATTGGGACAACATCTTCAATCCCAGCCAGATCACGGCACTGGTTTCGGCCAGCATGGGAAATTTCACCAGTTTCATCGGCAACCTGTTGCTGGTGCTGCTGCTGCTGCTGTTCATGCTGGGCGAGAAAGTGTCGATGGTCACGCGCGTCGCCCGGACCCTGTCCGAAGAGCGGGCGGAGGAGCTGCAGAACCTGGTCGCCACCATCGAAGCCAGGATCCATCACTACCTGTTCATCAAGACCGTGATGAGCGCGGCCACCGCCGCCCTGGCGGCGCTGATCCTGCTTGTCGGCCGGGTGGATTTCGTCATCTTCACCGCCCTGCTGGTCTTTTTCCTGAACTACATCCCGACCTTCGGCTCGCTGTTCAGCACGCTCTTCCCGGCGCTGATCGCCTTTTTCAAGTTCGGCTTCGGCCCGCACTTCATCCTGGTCACCGCCGCCCTGATGGTCATGCAGTTCGTCATGGGCAATGTCCTCGAGCCGCAGGTCATGGGCCGCGGCCTGAACCTTTCGCCGATCGTCATCCTCGTCGCGCTGATCTTCTGGGGCTGGCTGTGGGGCGTGGTCGGCATGTTCCTGGCCGTCCCCGTCACCTCGGCCATCCAGATCGTCTGCGAGAGCGTCCCGGCCCTGAAGCCGCTGGCCGCGGCCATGAGCAGCGAATAAAAAAGATTGACAACTTCCCCGGGCTATGCCATTATTTTGGTCAGGAGGAAATATGAAAATCAACAAAATCCTTGTTGCATTTATTATCGTGATTGTCTGCTCTTCCCTGGCCCTGTCGGCGGCGCCCAAGAAGAAATACGCCCAGCTGCAATTCCACAAGGGCGACAAATTTCTCACCCCGCAGATCGGCATCAATTCCACCGCCATTCCCTTTGGCGCCAGCTTCGAGTATGCCGTGACCGAGAACATCGGCGTGGGCGGAACGGTCATGATCTGGCTGTGGAGCGACTACGGATACAAGAGCAGCATCATCATGCCGTCGCTCGATGCCGCCTATCATTTCACCCAGCTGAAAGTCGACAAGCTCGACCTGTTCGCCGGCGCCAGCCTGGGCTACGCAATCTACAGCTCGGATTGGGGGAATTGGAATTCCGGACTGTCCATCGATCCCTTCGTCGCCGGCCGCTATTGGTTCTCCGAGAAGATGGCGGTCAGCCTGAAGCTGAATTTCGGCCTAGTCGGCGACTGGAGCGGCGTGGGCGGCCTGCTCGGCGTCACGTTCAAGATCTAGGTCGCATACGCTTTCGCAGCCAAGGCGATTTTTACCAGGGAGGAGGACTGTTCTCCTCCCTTTTTATTTTCAGCGGAATTCGGGAAGGTAGCGCCGCGACTGCAGCGTGAATTCTCCGTGGTACTCGATCTTTCCCGTCAGGATGCGGATCAGCCCGGCCGGGGCGAAGCGGCCGGCCCAGGTTGCACAGTGCGCGGGGGCATGAGTGGCTGTCCAGGCGATGAAATCAAGTTCGTCGCGGTCCACTGCCAGCCGTTCTCCCGTCCGGCAGGCCGGGCAGAGCAGCCCGCGATAGTCGCTGCGCAGCCAGGCCCGCTCCAGCTCGCCTCTGCCGCAGTTCGAACAGCGCCGGGGATTGAACAGCAGCCCTTCATTGCGCAGCAGCCAGACCAGGAAATAGAGCAGCAACCAATCCATGGCCTGGCCTTTCTCCCGCCCGTGCAGCACGGCCAGCAATAAGTTGTAGATCCGGGTGTCGCCGTGGTTGGGCTGCATGACTCTCAGCACGGTCTCTGCCAGGAGATAGCAGTAAAAAACATTTTCCGCCGCGGACACCAGCGGGAAAAAGCTTGTTTTGATCTCTCCCTTGCTCAGGGTGACCAGTTCCCTGTCCTCGCGCCAGTAGTAGTGGAACTCGCCCTCGGTGAACAGCTCCAGCAGGGAGCCGAAGCGGTTCTTCAGCTTGGCCGCTCCCGGGGCCACGGCCTTCAGCAGGCCGTGTTCGGCCGTAAGCAGCGAAACCAGCTTGTCCTGCTCGTTCAGCGGGGCGGCGGTCAACACCAGGGCCAGGGTTGAAGCCTGGGGCATGTTCAGCCGGCTGTGCCGGGCCCCATGCCTATCCCCCCGACTTCACCCCAGCCCAAGGACGGGAAACAGGGCTTTAAGGGCGAAGTAGAGGAAATAGAGGCTGAAGCCGATCAGCACATAGCCCAGGACGCGGATGACCTTGCGTGTATTATGGGGGAGGCAGAGGGATTTCACGCGGTGGGTGATGAAGATGATCAGGGTGAGATAGGAAAAGGCGCCGAGGATGACGACGACCATGAAGAAAAGCTCATAGTTCAGGGTAAGGGGGATATAGATCCTGAGCTTTTTCAGGAAGGAGAGGGCGATCATCCAGGAGGCGATGCCCAGGGGGTTGACCAGCACCATGAGCAGGCCCTGGAGAAAGGCCCAGCGCTTTCTTTGGATCCGGGCGGCGATAGCCTCTTCTTTCTTCTCCATCTCTTCGATGCGGTCGAAGAAGCGGGCATCCTTGAGCGCCAGCAGCCCCAGGATGAAGGTGATGATGGCGGTAACCAGGAGAAAGATCCCTTCGATGCTCAGGTTGTAGCCGTTCTTCAGGAAAGGGGTGATGCCGAAAAAGGCGGCCATGGCCCAGAGCGAGTCGCCGATGGCGGCGCCGAGGGCCAGGAACAGGGCCGGGCCGTACTCTTTCTTGACGGTCCTCTGGAATACCTGCAGGTTGACCGGGCCGATGGGGATGCAGAGGAAAAAGCTGATGATGAAGCAAGCCAGGTAGAAGAGAAGATACGTCAGCCACATCTTGAACATTTTAAGCAAAGATAAAAAAAAGTCAAACGCACGCTGGGATTAAATTTTTTTTTCAGGGGAAACTCTGTCCTGCCGCGGCAACCCGCGGCTGGGTTCTCAGAAGAGAACAAGCAGAAGCTTGAATCCCCAGGCCGCCGACACGGCGACGGCCAGGCTCAGCAGCGCCGAGGCACCGGCGGTTTTCCAGCCGAATTCCCTGCCCATGACCACGAATGTGGCGAAACACGGGAAATAGAGGGTGGCGAAGACAAGGAAGACGACGGTCTGGGAGACGGTCAGCGGCAGCATGGCCAGTGACGCGGCGCCCAGGGCCTGCTTGGCCATGATGATGATCAGTTCCTTGCGGAAAAAACCGAAGGCCAGTGTCGAGCCCAGCGCGGCCGGCAACCCCAGGACGCCGCTGACCAGGGGAGACAGAATGCCGTCGATCCGCGGGCTGATATCGAGATAGCCCAGCCACGACATGGCCGCGCTGCCCAGCAGCAGCAGCTGGACGACGGTCAAGGTGAATTCCTTCAGCTGGCGGCTCGTGCTGGCCATGGCATT
>JAQUQF010000145.1 GCA_028749105.1 Acidobacteriota bacterium
GCGAACCGTCATAGCGAATCCCAATATAGCCGTAGGGGACAAAATACCGCCCCGGAATCCGGTGCAATATCTTCCACGAAAAATCGGACTGGCTCAAGCAGCCGATGATCCGCGAACCATCCGCAAGGTCAAGGCCGCTCAAGTATAGCTTCTCTCCCTGCTCCAACAGCAATCGCTCCAATAAGATCCTGCCTTTCATGTCGACGCTGCGCCTGCCGGTCTCTTCGTACAAAGTCAGCTCTCCCGGGAAGTAGCTCTTCAATAGCTTATTGTTTTTTAGGATAAAAAAGTCCGATTCCGAATAGTTAGAGCTCGTTTGTGTAAAATAGGTGACCCCCAGGGAGGCGGCAAAAGCCAGGAGCAGCAGCGGCACGAAGAACAGCAGCTGCCGGCGGGTGAAGGCCCGGGCCGGCTTCAGGTCGAATTTCTTGAACGACAGAAACAAAGAGGCCACGAATGGCGTCGCCATCAGGAGAAAAACGGCGATCGTCGAAAGCAGGGTAGGAACATCGTAGGCCAGGTCATACCAAAGCCTGTTTCCGACCCAGGCCGACGGCATCTTGAATTTCCAGGAGAATCCCAGGGAAACGATGTACAGACACAAAGCCAGATAGCCGCACAGGGCGACGCCGGCCCAGAGCGACTGGATGATGAAATTCTCGTGGACGACCGCAAGGGAAAAGGAGATAAAGAACAATGCAAAATATGCCAGGCTGAAAAAGGTGAATCCCCCGCCGAAGGCGGCGTTGCCCGCGAGGCCGTAGAACGCCGCAAATGCCAGGTAGAAGAGGATGACCACAACCAGGCGCGGCAGGAACTTGATGAGCAGCAGCCGTCGCCGCGAATAGGGCAGGGTGAGCAGATACTCCATCCCCTTCTGCTTGGCGTCCATGGCGAAGGGAGAAAGGCCCATGAACATGGAAAACATCATGAGCAACAGCCCCAGGATGATGGCGATCGTCTCGCCGCCCAGGGGCCTGTCGTTCAGCAGGTCGCCGATCAAAGCCAGCAGGACCATGCCGGCCACGGCCAGCACGAAGTACAATGACTGCAGGCCTACTTCACGCCATTCTTTTCTGTTCATAACCGCCTCCGATAAATGCCTTGATGATCTCGGGCAACGCCATCTCCTGGAAATCCAGCGCATTCCCCTGCCGCAGCTCTTCCTGGAACGGAAAGATGAAATATTCCTTGTATTCGCCCTCGGTCTTCTTGAAAATGCAGGGCTGGGTCTCCGGCAGCGGGTCGCGGCTGACGACTTTTCTCATCTTGCCGCGCAGCGCTTCCACCGTCTCGTCGACGATGAACCTCCCTTCGTCCATGACCAGCACCCGCTCGGGAAGCCGTTCGATCTCGCCAAAGGTGTGGTTGACCGTGAGCACCGCCGCCTGCTGGACAGCCATCGCCTCGATCAGAGCCTCGATGAACAGGTCGCGGATGTAGGGGTCGAGCATGTGCAGCACCTCGTCGACCAGCAGCAGGGAAGGCTTCTGCGCAAGGACGAGGGAGAGGTGCAGGATGGCCCGCTCGCCGGCCGACAGGTTCTTGATCCGGTCCCTGCCGCGCACTCCCAGGCGCTTGACCAGCTGGCCGTCGAAATCCCCGATATGGAAGGCGCGGCAGTGGAAGTCGCTGGCCTGGTCGATCGTCCAATCCTCGAAGAGGCTGAGGCGGTCGGATATGAAGCCGATCTTTTCAGGGCGCGCTCCCGGGCCGTGCCGGATGGTCCCCTCGTCGGGCAAAAGTACCCCGGACAGCGCGCGCAGCAGCGTGCTTTTGCCTGCGCCGTTGCGGCCGGCGATCACCGCCCACTCGCCCCGGTTCAGGGAGAAGTTCAAACCGGCCAGCACTTTTTTCCTGGAGAAACTCAACGACAGGTTGCGGACATCGATGATGGCTTGGCTCATTTATTTATCCTCTCTATCAGTTGCCTGATGTCTTCCAGGGAAAAACCCAGCGAGACCGCCTTTTCCAGGAAGATCCTCCATTCGCTCTCCAGCATGGCCTTGCGCAACGCATCCTGCCTGCCGGGCGGCGCCTTGACGCGGCTGCCGCTGCCGCTGCGCCCCTCACTGAAGCCCTCCGCTTCCAAAGCGTAATACGCCTTTGCTACAGTATTGGGATTGATGCGCAGCAGTTTGGCCAGATCGCGGATCGACGGCAGCGGATCGCCGTCGCGCAATTCACCGGAAAGTATCTCCAGCTTGATAGCCTGAATAACCTGCTGGTAGACCGGCAAGGGCGATTTGGAATCGATCGTCAGGTTCATGGCTTTTCCCCTTCGGCTTTCATTGTACTGCTATTATAATACGCTTTGGCGTTTTTGTCAACAACAATCTGCGCTCGCTTGCTTTTTTGAATTTTCGCCGCCATTCGCATACAATCAGCTTCTGGCGGCAGCGGCCGTGAACCACGCGCCAGGAGGAAGCCCCATGAGCAGAAATGGACATCGTCGGCTGCTGGTGCTGTTGTTCCTGGGATCGCTCTTCGCTCCCTTGCCGGCAGAGAAGCCGGAAGAGGTCATCAATCCGCGGCGGGCCGGTGGCGGGTTCGTTGCCGACGGCGGCGGCGTGCTGGCTCCGGAATACGTCAGGCTGATCGACGGCGTCTGCCGCGACCTGCAGGCAAAAACGACGGTGGAACTGGCCGTGGTCACCGTCGGCGACCTGGGCGGGCTGCCGATCGAGGATTTCGCCGTCAGGCTGTTCAAGAGGTTCGCCATCGGCGCCGCCGGCAAGGACAACGGCCTGCTTCTTCTCTGCTCACGCGATGACCGCACGGTGCGCCTGGAGGTGGGCTATGGCCTGGAGGGGGACATCCCCGACGCCCTGGCCTCACGCCTGCTGGAGCGTGGCGGCCTCCCCCATCTCAAGGCCGGCTTCTTCGGCCGCGGCCTGTTCATGGCTGTGCGCGATATCGCCGGCACGGCGGCAACCGCCGCGGGCAAAAGCTTTTTCATCGCCGAGCCGACAGCCTGGCCCGCCGAGGCAGTACCACCGAAACCTTTGGCCCGAGCCGCGGCAAAGAAAAAAAAGGGCTGGGACCCGCTGCTCTCTTCCCTCTATTTCGGCGCCGGGCTGCTGGGCTTCGCCGCTCTGGGACTCGGCTGGACCCTGCTGCGCTTCGACAAGGCTCGGGGCAAAGCCGCCCGCAGCAAGGCCATCGGCGGGGCCAAAGTGCCGACCATCCTGGCCTGGATCGCGGCGGTGATCTCATTTTTCTTCATCCTCGGCTTCGGGGGTAGGTTCCTGCCGCCGTTCGTTGCCATGCTGGCCGCCCCGGGTCTGGCCACCGCCAGCCAAGTGCTGACTTCCCGCTTCCTCAGGAGGCGCCTGGCTTCCTACCGCCTCCCCTGCCGCAAATGCGGCGCGGCGATGGAGATGGTCGACGACAGCCTGGACGAGAAATTCCTGAGCGCAGAACAGGCGGCCGAGGAGAAGGCGGGCGGCATGGACTACGAGTTCTGGCATTGCCCGAAGTGCGGCGCCGAAGAGAGCCTGGCAACCAAGCTTGGCAAGGCCTCCAAGTGCCCGCAATGCAAGCGCCGCTCCCTCACCTCCAGCTATGTGACCATGGTGGCGGCTACGAAGGAACAGGGCGGCAAGGCGCGCGTCATCGAAACCTGCCTCAACCCCACATGCAATTACAGCAAGATCCGCGAGCACAGTACGCCGCGGCTGTCGTCTCCAGGCCCAAGCTCATCAGGGGCTTCCCGCTCCCATGTTGCCTCGTTCGGCGGCGGCCGCTCCGGAGGCGGCGGAGCCAGCAAGAAATTCTAGGACGGAAACTCGGGAATTTCCATATTGCCATGCACCATGATTTCGGGTATAATTGGCTCCTGATGGCGGCGTAGCTCAGTTGGTAGAGCAGACGGCTCATATCCGTTATGTCGGGGGTTCAATTCCCTCCGCCGCTATTTTCCATTTTATTTAACGGCTGGGGGGCGGCCCTAACGTTCATGAAACTCCTGTTCCCGGAATTCAAAAAAAATGTCCAAGAGCATGAACTCATCCGCCCCAACGACACGGTCATCCTCGGCTTTTCCGGAGGCAAGGACTCGGTCACACTGGCCGTGCTGCTGCAGGAGCTGCAAAAGCACATCCCCTTCCGCCTGATCGCCGCCTACTTCAACCACGGCCTGCGCGCCGACGCCGGCGCCGAGGAGAAGTGGGTGCGCGCTTTCTGCGCCGCTCGCGGCATCGAGCTGGAGACCGGCAGCCGCGACCTGCAGCGCTTCCGCGCCGAGAACCGCCTGAACCTGGAGCACGCCGCCTCGCTGTCGCGCTACGATTTCTTCGCCGCCCTGGCCGGGCGCTTCCCCGGCTCCCGCGTCGCCACCGCCCACAGCCGTTCCGACCTGGCCGAGACCTTCTTCATCAAGCTCTTCCGCGGCAGCGGCCTGCAGGGGCTCTCGGCCATCTTCCAGAACAAGGAGAGGAAAATCATCCGGCCGCTGCTGATCTTTCCAGAAGCCGATATACTCGCATTCCTCACGCGCAACCGCATCGACTACTACCAGGACCCGACCAACCTGCAGGAGGATTTCCTGCGCAATCGCATCCGCCACACGCTCATGCCCGCGGCCAGGGCGATCGAGCCCGAAGTCGAAGAAAGGATATTCAGGACCGTGCTGCTCATCCAGGACGAGTTCGACTATTTCCAGGGCCAGGCCCGCGCGATCCTGGAATCGCAGCTGCTTTTGGAAACGATCCTGCCCGCCAAGGCCTTCAGTGGGCTGCACCCGGCCGTGGCCAGGCACCTGGCCCGCGAGTACCTGCGGCTGCTGAAAGGGGACCTGCTGGGCGTCGGCATTGAGCATATCGCCGATTTCCTGCAGAGCCTGGAGACGGGGCGCGGCCTCTCCCTGCCCGGATTGAACCTCAAATTCGCCAAGGGCTGGATCTTCCCTGAAAAAGTCAGGATAACGGACTACCGGCAGGAGATCCCCGGCTGCGGGAGATGGCCCATCCCGGAGATCGGCCGCAACCTCAGCGTAAAAAAAATCGCCCGCTTCCGCATGCCGGAGGACAACTCCCGCATCACGGTCCCGGTGCACAGACTGCGCTTCCCGCTGCGGGTCCGGCCGGCGCAGGGCGCGGACAAGTACAAAAAAATCCATGCTCCTTATCAGCAGAGTGTCTTTGAAATGATCCGCAGCTCGGGAGTGCCGGCGCCGCTGCGGCGCCTGCGCCCG
>JAQUQF010000146.1 GCA_028749105.1 Acidobacteriota bacterium
GCAGGTGAGGCCGAAGCCGTGAAAGAGCGGCACGGCGGCCAGCGACACCTCCACTCCGTCGCGAATGCCGGCCCACAGCCGGTTCTGCTCCATATTGACCAGCAGGTTGCGGTGCGACAGCTCGACCCCTTTCGAGACGCCGGTGGTGCCGCCGGTATAGAGCAGTACCGCGGTGTCCTCGCGCTCCACCCGCACCGGACGGGGCGTCCCCTCGCCGAGCATATCCTGGAACCACAGGTCGCCGGGGCCCAGCCGGAACTTCGCCAGCTTGCGCTCCCTGGTCAGGGAATAGAGGGTCCAGAGCAGCGGCGGGAAGTACTCCTTGATGCGGGCGGCGACGACGTGGCGCAAATCGGTCTTGCCGCGCACGCCGTCAATGAGTGGGAAAAAGCGGTCGAGGACGACGGCCACGGTGGCACCGCAGTCCTTGAGCTGGTACTCGGCCTCGCGGGCCGAATAGCGCGGATTGAAGGGGACGACAATGGCGCCGGCGCGGATGGCGGCGAGGTAGGCGATGACGAATTGCGGGCAGTTGGGCAGGTAAAGGGCCACCCGATCGCCCGGCTGCACGCCGAGCTCCTGCAGAGACGCGGCGAAGCGGTTTACGTCCCGCTCCAGGCGGCGGTAGGAGACGGGGTAGGAAAAGAGCCGGCCGGCAGCGGCCATCGTCAGGACCAGCGCCGTCCGCTGGGGATATTTACCGGCGGCCGCGGGCAGCAGGTCCTGCAAGGTGATCTCGGGCGTCTCGACGCCGTGCGGGACACCGGCTTCGTAGTGCTTCAGCCAGGGAAGATCCTTTTGCATTTCAACAACTCCTTTTAGAATTCGCCATCACCAGCCGAAAGCACGCCGGCGCTCATGATTTAATCCCATTCTCCGCATTGGTTATTCTGATGAAATCCCATGAAAATGTCAACGCAAGGCCTGGCGGACGATGAGACCACATAAAACGGTATCATTTCCCCTGCTGCTCAACATGGCCAGCAGCCGGCTCCAGGCTTTTACCCCCGTACATCCCGGTTCCCGATTACAATCGCTCGGCTGAAGCGGATCTTGGGGCGATCCAGGACCGCGAAACCGGCCTGTTCCATGGCAACGATGGCATCCAGGAACTCGTCACCGGTGACATGCCACTTGGGCTCGGCCAATAAAACCCTGCCGTCCGGGTTCAGCAACGACTTGATCTCCCGCAAGAAGGAGACGCGATCGGGCACTTCATGGAGCATATAGAAGACCAGAATGAAATCGCATTTCTCCGCAAGACCGATCCTGTCAGGCAGGCATTGATGAAACGTGACCTTGCCGGCCAAGGCGCCATGTTGGACCTTCGCCTTTACTTTGTCGAGCATTCCCTCCTGCAGGTCGGCCGCGATTACCTTTCCTGAATCTCCAACCAGCCGGGCCATCTCCAGGGTGAAGAACCCCGGGCCGCAGCCCAGGTCCAGGGCAGTCATGCCTTGCTCAATGTAGGGGCGCAGCATCTTCCCCGGATCCTGGAGCAGCTTGCGGAGGCCGAAATCCAGGATCCCGGCCTTCTCCACCGGGCAAATACGATTCTTTCTATCTTGAGACATTGTCACTCCCGACATTTCCTTTTTCTTTTATCGTAATCTTTCTGCACCAGCATCCTGCTGTTCGCCGTGCCGTGGGCGGGAAGGAACAGGCGGCACTTCGCGGCCAGCAGCTTTCCCCAGCTTTTTACCAACTCGCGGGCATCCATGGCGTAGGGGGGGAAAACCGACCCGGGGAAGATCCCAAACATGGCGTCGCCCACCAGGGCGATCTCGTCGTCGACGATCACGCTCAGCGAGCCGGCCGTGTGGCCGGGAGTGTGCAGGGCGTAGGCCTTGAAGCCGAATTCGCGCAGGTCGAAGGAAGGATCGACCTGGATATCGGGCCGGCACGGCTCATAGCGGGCCCGCCGGACAAAGTGCTTGCCCAGGCCGGCAACCACAAGGCGGGTCAGCGCGTTGGTGCCGCCGATGGCGTTATTCTCGCCCTTGGCCAGGAAGGGCTTTTCGGCGATGTGCGCGATCACCTTGGCCTTATACTTGCCCTGCAGTCGGGCCGCGCTGCCCGCGTGATCGAAATGGGCGTGGGTCAGGACCAGAGCGTCAAAGCGCTTGATACCCAGCCGCTGCAAGCGCCTGTCGAGCGTTTTCCAGCGGCTGCCCGGGCCGGTATCGACCAGGAAGTATTTATCGCTGCTGGCCACGAGGAAGACATTGCTCCTGCCGGCCAGCACCCGCGTTATTTTGTAACCGCTCTTGGTTTCCCAAGTCTTCATTTTGCTCATTATAGCAAATTGTCCGGGGAACAACACGCGGCAGCGGAAATACCCCGTCAGCACCAACCCCGCGGCCCTGAAGTGATTGCGCGGATCGCCTTATCCGGTCAGTTTTTTTACCAGCCGGGCGATGCGGCCGCCGACGCGCAGGCACTCCTTGACGGCCCTTTCATCCGGAGATCCGATCGCGACCGGACCATAATGGTCTCCCTGCCAATCGCCCTGCACGATCATGCCATGGATCAGCATGGCATTCAGGATGTCGAGGATCGTGGTTTCGTTGCCGCCGCCGATGTTGGCGCTGGAGGCGAAGGCCGCGCCGATCTTGCCGTCCAGCTTGCCGTGGAAGCGGAAGGACTCGTCGAACAGCTTTTTGATGTCGGCGGCCATGCTCCCGTAGTACGTGGGAGAGCCGACCACGATCGCGTCGAAAGCCGTGAGGTCGGCGGGGGTGACGGTCTTGACATCCCGGACATCCGCCTCCACATCCTCTTTTTTCATGCCCGCCGCGATGGACGCGGCCATTTTTTTGGTATTGCCGCTCCTTGAATAATACACGATCAGAGCCTTTGCCATGGATGCACCTCCGCGATTAAATCGAATTTCCCGATCTGCGTTATACCCTTTGTTCGTTTCACTTACTTCTTTGCCGCCACCTTGATGCTGGCGATGGCGTTGAGCGCCGTCTTGATCTCCTCGCGCGACAGCGTCTTCGCCTCCTCGGGGAAGTCGGCCCACAGGTCGACCGGGACCTTGGTCTCGGCGACGATCTCCACGCCGGTGAAGCCGGCCTTGGCGATGGCGTCCAGATAATCCTGCCGCTTCAGGGCGCCGCCGATGCAGCCGGTGTAGGCGGCGACCGAGTTTTTAACCTGCTCGGGGAGCTCGCTGTCGAGCACGATATCGGAGACCATCATGCGGCCGCCGGGCTTGAGCACGCGGTAGACTTCGCGGAAGACGCGCTCCTTGTCGGTCGAGAGGTTGATGACGCAGTTGGAGATGACCGTGTCGACCGTTCCGTCTTCCAGCGGCAGGTTCTCGATCTCGCCCTGGCGGAACTCGACATTTTTCAATCCGCTTTTCGCGGCGTTTTTGCGCGCCAGGTCGATCATTTCGCTGGTCATGTCCACGCCGATCACGCGGCCCTCGGGCCCGACCTTGCGCGCGGCCAGGAAGCAGTCGATGCCGCCGCCCGAGCCCAGGTCGAGCACCGTCTCGCCGGGCTTCAGCGCGGCCAGGGCGACGGGGTTGCCGCAGCCCAGGCCCAGGTTCGCGCCCTCGGGGATCACGGCCAGTTCGGCCGGCGTGTAGCCGACGCTGGTGCTCAGCTCCTCGGCGCTGGGCACCGCGCTGCAGCCGCACGAGGAGGCGGGGCCGCAGCATGAACCCGATGTCTTGGCGATATTGCCGTACCTTTTCTTGACTTCCTTCTGAATGTTTTTCATATGGGAAACCTCCTTTTGATTTCCTTGTTTTTTTAAATTCCCGTTCACATGCTCCAAGCGGCCGGAACTACTCGCGGACCAGCCCGGCCATTACCGGCCCCAGCATTTCCTTGACCATGCCGCCGAGCCCGTCGGCCTTGATCAGGGTCAGGCAGCAGAACGCCCCCTTGTTCTCCCAGACGACCACGGCCAGCTTGTCGCCCGCCTTGATGCCCGCTTTCTCGCGGATCTCCTTGGGCAGAATCATCTGCCCGCGCTCGTCCACGCTCAGCAGCGACGCCACCCGGCAGCAGCCGCCCGCCCCGCCGTCCTTCTTCTTTGTCATCGGCGCTCCTTCTTTTTCTGATTTATCAGTTTTAACTGATTTCACTGAATAGTATAATATCGGGATCCCGTTTTGTCAACAAAGATAATAGGTGAAAAATTAATTCGCTCTGATCTATTGAAAATACGTCACGCCGGAGGCGAAGATCTTCTGGTCCATGTCGCCGGGGACGTTCTGCAGCACGTGCTTGCCGGTGCGGTCGCTGTGGCCCATCTTGCCCAGGATGCGGCCGTCGGGGCTGGTGATCCCCTCGATGGCCAGCATGGAGCCGTTGGGGTTGAAGAAAGAATCCATACTCGGCCGGCCGTCGAAGTCGACATACTGCGTGGCCACCTGGCCCAAGGCGAACAGGAGCTCGAGCGTCGCCGCCGGGGCCACGAAGCGCCCCTCGGCGTGGGCCACGGGCACGGTGTGGAGGTCGCCGGCCTGGCACTGGCTGAACCAGGGCGAGAGGGTGGAAACCACCTTGGTGCGCACCGGGCGCGACACCAGGCGGCCGATGAGGTTGAAGGTCAGGGTCGGCGAGTCGGGGGTCAGGTCGCGGATCTCGCCGTGGGGCAGCAGCCCCAGCTTGACCAGGGCCTGGAAGCCGTTGCAGATGCCCAGAACCAGGCCGTCCTTTTTTTCCAGCAGCTCGTGGACGGCGTCGCGCAGGCGCGGGTGGCGGAAGACGGCGGCGATGAATTTTCCCGAGCCGTCGGGCTCGTCGCCGGCGCTGAAGCCGCCGGGGATGGCCAGGATCTGCGCGCGCCGGATCCTGGCGGCCAGCTCGGCCCCGGACTTCTCGATGGCGGCGGCGGTCAGGTTGCGGAAGACGAAGGTCTCCGCCCTGCCCCCGGCCTTTTCAAATGCCCGCGCCACATCGTATTCGTTGTTGGTGCCGGGAAAGACCGTGACCAGGACAAGCGGCCGGGCGATCGACTGCCGCGTCCGAGGCCGGGGCCGTTCCAGGAACAGGGGACGCTCGCAGCCGTCAGCGCCCGCAGGCAGGACCTTTCCCGACCGGGTGGGGAAGACATCCTCCAGCGGCTTTTCCCAATGGGCCTGCAGCCCGGCGATGTCGAGCTCCAGCCCGTTGACCCGGATCACGGCCTCGGGGACGGTGCGCCCCAGGA
>JAQUQF010000147.1 GCA_028749105.1 Acidobacteriota bacterium
GGTCTCCTTCTGCAGCGTCCCGGCATCGGCCTCGATGTCCTTCAGCTCCATGCCCAGCTCCTGGCCGGCGACCTCCTCCAGCTGGAACAGGTCTTTCTTGACCGCGGCGATGCGGATCTCGCTCTCCTTCTTGCTCTCGCGCCACTCGTCCAGGACCTTGCGCTTGGCGGCCAGGTCGGAGGCGATCTTCTTGGCCTTGGAGTTGAGCTCGTCCAGCGCCTGCTCGTCCTTCTTCATGAGCTTCTCCAACTCGGATTTCTCCAGGTTCAGGACCTTGGCCCGCGACTGGATCTCCTTGATCTTGTCGCCGCTTTCGGCGATCTCCTTCTCCAGGCGCTTCTTCTCCTCGCCGGAGGCCTGGATCTGCTGCCGGCGCTTCTCCTGGCGGGAGCCGCTCTCCTGCATCAGGCTGCGGCGGGAACTCATCTTTTCGCGGATGAGGTTGAGGGCGTTGTCGTGCTGGATCCTCTCCTTTTCCTTCTCGTTGAGCCGCTGCTGCAGTTTCTCGCCTTCGCGGGCGGCCTCCTCCTTTTCGCGCTCCAGCTGCTCGTCCTGCCTGTCGAGTTCGGCCTTTTTCTTTTCCAGCTCGGCCAGGCGCCCCTTGAGCTTCTCCATCTCGCCGGCGAAGCCGTCGATCTCGGCGCCGGTGACCTGGATGCGGTGCAAGCCCAGCTCGCGGCCCTTCTGCAGCGCCTCGAAGCGCGAGCGCAGCGTGATGCCCTCTTCCTTGCGGGCGTTCAGCGCCTTCTCGGCTTCCTGCAGCCGCAGCTCCTTTTCATCACGGCGGGCGCAGGCGGCGGCCAGCGCGCTCCGCAGGGCCGCCAGGCCGCCGTTGAGAACGGCAACCTGCTTCTCGATGGCCTTGATCTCATCCAGCACATCCAGGATGCCGCGGTCGCGGTTCTTGATCAGCACGCCGCCGCCGCCGATCACCTCGGCGTTGGCGGTGACGATGTCCACGCCGTACTTGGCGTAGATGGCCAGGCCGTGCTTCAGGTCGTCGACCAGCACGCCGTCGCGGAAGTACGGCTTCAGTTCCTTGTCCTCCAGCTCGAAGAGGCTCTTGACAAAATCGCGGAAGCCGGGCTCGCGGCGGATGGCCTCCGGGAGGGCCGCGGCGGCCGAGCACTTGAGGAAGGCCTTGCGCAGGTCGGGGCGCAAAACCGCTTCCTGGTCGGTGACGATCGCGGCGTCCAGCTCGTCGAAATAGAAGCTTTCCAGGACGGCGTGCAGGTTCTTGGGGGCCTGCAGCAGCTCCTGCAGATAGCCGCGGCCCTTGTGCGCCGCGACGCCGCCCTCGCTGCCGGTGATCTTGGCCTTGATCTCCAGGTATTTTTCCTTCTGGCGGTCGAGGTTGGCGATCTCGCTCAGGGCTTCGCGCAGAAGCTTGTCCGCCGCGTCGCTCTCGGCGCGCGCCTTCTCGAACTCGGATGCGGCACGGGAGAAATCGTCCTCGCCCGAGCGCAGCGCACCCGCCAGGCCCTGGACGGCCTCCTCAACGCGGGCGATCTCGGGGTCCGTCCCCTGCTTCTCGAGCTCCTCGATGATGTTCCGGCGGCTGGCGATGTCCCCCTCGAGGCGCGACAGGTTCTTCTCCAGGTGGGCCGATTCGTTGCGGTTGCGCGAGATCTCCACCTGCAGGTTGAACATCGCTTTCTTCATGTGTCCGCCGGCGATGTTGCGCTCGGCGATGGCCTGGCGAATCGCCTCCAGGGCCCCATCAAGCTCTTTTTCGCCGCCCGACTGCCCGGCCAGCTCCTTTTCGAACCCGGCGAGCTCTGCCGTCAGGTCCTTGTTCTGGCGGCCGATCTCGCGGATCTCGGCCTCGCTCTCGGCGATGAACTGGTCCAGCTCGGTCATCTTCTGGCGGATGAACTCCTGGCGCTGCTGGGTCTTCTCGATCTCCTTGCTCCCCTCGAGCAGCTTGTTGTTGTGGTCGAAGATGAACTGCTGGTTGTTCTTCAGCCCCTGCTCCAGCCCCCAACGCGCGTTCTCGAGCTCGAGCATCTCCTTGTCGAAATCGCCGATCTCCTTGACCAGCGCCGTTTCGCCGTTGAGAAATTCCATGATCTTGCCGCCCTGCAGGTCGAACTCTTCCTTGAAGGTCAGATATTTCTTCTTCAGCAGCGCCTTCAGCAGGTCGTTGCGCGAATTCTTGATGTCGCGGTAGCGGCGGGCGAAGTGAACCTGGTTCTTCAGCTCGCGCAGGCGGTTGCCCTTCTCCTGCAGCACCAGCTCCAGGCTGTCGAGGTTCTGCTGGGCGATGATCAGCTTGCCGGCTGTCTCCTTCTTGCGCTCCAGGTACTGGGCGATCCCCGCCGCCTCCTCGATCAGGATGCGCCGCTCGCTGGGCTTGAGGTTGACCATCTTCTCAACGCTGCCCTGTTCGAAGATGAAGTAGTTGCGCTCGCCGATGCCCAGGTCGAAGAGGGTGTCCTGGACGTCCTTGTTGCGGCAGAACTTTTCGTTGAGGATGTACTTGCCCTCGCCGCTGCGGAAGAAACGCCGGGCGATGTAGGTCTCGCTGTCGTTGTTGGCGAAATAGGCGCCGACCTCGGTCATGCCCAGGGGCTTTTTGGAGGCGCTGCCGGTGAAGATCAGGTCCTCGTTGTTCTCGCCGCGCAGGTTCTTGATGCGCTGCTCGCCCAGCACCCAGAGCAAAGCATCGACCAGGTTGCTCTTGCCGCAGCCGTTGGGGCCGATGACGGCGGTGATGCCCGGGTGGAACTGGACGATGGTTTTCTCCGGAAATGACTTAAAGCCGTGCATTTCGAGTTTTTTCAGGTAGATTTGCATGATCTCCGTCCCGGCGGGACGCGTTGCGCGCGCCAGCCGCTACCAATTTATCACAAAGCGGGCTCTTTGTAAATTTTTCCCCTGCAGGGACGCGGAGACAATCGCTGGCGGCTCAGACCGCGCCAGCCCTGTCGTCTTCCTTTCTGTGGCGCAGGACGCGCACCGTTTCGACCAGCAGGAATAAGCTTAAAACGAGCAGGATCAGCCCGAATGCGGCCGACAGCAGGCTGTCAAAGCCGGCAGCGCCTTTCAGGAAAGGCTCGATCAGCAGCAGCAGCGACCAGAGGCTCATGGCCAGCATGACCGCCAGCGGCAGCAGGACGAAGCCGATGCGCCGGCCGCTGTGCTTCAGCCACACCGCCAGCGCCAGCAGGGTCAGGGCGGCCAGCAGCTGGTTGCTGGAGCCGAAGATCGGCCAGGCCACCAGGTAGCCCTTCTCTTTTGTCGAGAGGAGAAACAGCAGCGGCAGGACCAGGGTGCCGGCGGTGGCCAACACGACCCCGGCCTTGCCCTTCAGGCCGGTGAATTCCTGCAGGATGTAGCGCGCCAGGCGCGTACAGACATCGAGGGTGTCGTAGACGAAGGTGGAGAAGGCGAGCAGGGCGAAGGAGAGGGCCAGGCTTGGATCGATGCCGGCGAGCCCCAGGTAGCGGGCGATGCCGCGGGCGTAGATCAGATTGGGATCCTCTTTCAGGGCCGGTGAGCCGGGAGCCAGCGCCATCACCGTGGCCAGGGCCAGCACCGCCACCAGCCCCTCGAGCAGCATGGCCCCGTAGCCGACCGGCCGCGCGTCGCGCTCGCGCGCCAGTTGCTTGGAGGTCGTCCCCGAGGCGACGATGCCGTGGAAGCCCGAGCAGGCGCCGCAGGCGATGGTGATGAACAGCAGCGGGAACAGTTGTTTGCCGTTCAGCAGGCTGTCCAGGCCAACGAGGTTGACGGCGGGATAGGTCGCCGGGATGCCGCCGAACAGGGCGCCGCCCAATCCGGCGGCGATCACCAGGTAGAGGAGCCAGCCGCCCAGGTAGCCGCGCGGCTGCAGCAGCAGCCAGACCGGGATGACCGAGGCGAAGAAGCAGTAGCCCAGGAGGATGACGTCCCAGCCCTTGACCGGCACTGAGGCCAGCAGGTCGAGGATGGACGCCGGCAGCTGCGGTCCCGCCCAGATGATCAGCAGCACCAGCGGCAGGAAGACGAGGGTCGCCTTGCCGGCCTTCCAGCCGAAGCGGTAGAGGAGGACGCCCATGGCCATGGCCGCCAGGATGTAGAACACGGAGGAGGCGGCCACGCCGGCGCCGAAGGCCTCGCCATTGCCGCCCACCGTGCGGAAGGTCTGGGCCGTGATGTCGGTGAAGGCGGCGATGACATAGACCAGGCACAGCCAGACGAAAATGAGGAAGAGGCGATAGGCCGTCGGCGACAGGTTGCGGCGCACGATTTCGCCGATCGAGGCGCCGCCATGGCGCACCGAGGCGATCAGGCTGGTGAAGTCGTGGACGCCGCCGATGAAAATGGAGCCGAGGACGATCCACAGCAGCGCCGGCAGCCAGCCGAACCAGATGCTGGCCAGGACCGGCCCGACGATGGGCCCGGCGGCGGAGATGGCCGAAAAGTGCTGGCCGAGCAGCAGGCCGCCCGAGGCGGGGACATAGTCCTGCCCGTCGTTGACCGTCACCGCCGGCGTGGGCCGGGAGTCGTCGAGCTGCAGGCGGCGGACCAGGAAGCGGCCATAGATGAGGTAGGCTGCGGCGAGGACCGCAGCCGAGATGAGGACGACCGGGGCGATCATCGCCGCCCCCGCGGGAAATGGTGGTTTTGCATATGCCAGTTTACCACTACCCGGGCAAGCGGGCAATGGCAGGAAGGGACGGGTGGTTTATTTCGCCTCGTCCACCATCTGGACAGTCTTTTCTTCCACGTCGGCAGCCACCTGCACCAGGCCCGGATCCTGGGACAGCGCCGCAAGCATGCGCCCGGGCTTGATCATGCCGATTTTCGTTTTGCCCTTGTCGGTGAACACCGAAATGCGGCACGGCAGCGCCATGTTCAGCCGCATATCTGCGGCCATTACCTTTGCGGCCTGCTGCGGATTGCAGACTTCAAAGATCTTGCACTGCTTGTCGAAGGCGATGCCTTTGCCGCGCAGGGTGGCTCCGACATCGTGGACATGCAGAATGCCGTAGCCGTGGCGCTTGACCGCCGCTTCCAGGTCCGCAACCGCCTGCTCGAACGATTTCTCGCTTGCAACGATGTAATACATAGTTTCACCTCGATCCTTTGTCAGTCTCATTCCATCTTGGGAAACGCCTTGATTCTCACAGTTTGGCCATCCGTAGTCAACTATTTCCTACCCGTGCGTCCCGGCCCGTGTC
>JAQUQF010000148.1 GCA_028749105.1 Acidobacteriota bacterium
AAATGGGGCAGGTCCCGGCGTCCAGCCTGAAGAACATCCGCCGGCACGCCGCCTTCGACTGCGGCCGCATCCGCGAGATCGAGAAGAAGGTCAAGCACGACGTCATCGCCTTTTTGACCTCGGTGGAAGAGTCGATCGGCCCCGATTCGGCCTACGTGCACAAGGGCATCACCTCCTACGACGTCGTGGACACGGCTTTGTCGCTCCTCATCCAGGAGTCGCTGGCCGTGGTCCTGGCCCGCTGCCAGGCATTGAAGAAGGTCCTCATGGCAAAGGCCCTCGCCTACCGCGACCTGCCGGCCATCGGCCGCACCCACGGCATCCACGCCGAGCCCGTCGCCTTCGGCTGCCGGTTCCTGATCTGGCATGAGGAGGTGGAGCGCGGACGCCAGCGGCTGCTGCGCGCCGGCGAGGCGACGGCGGTCGGCAAGGTTTCGGGATCGGTGGGGACCTATATCCATTTTCCCGCCGCCGGCGAAGTCAAGGCGCTGCGCCGGCTGGGGCTGAAAGCCTGCAAGGTCTCCACACAGGTCATCCAGCGCGACCGCCACGCCGAGGTCATTGCGGCGCTGGCCCTGCTGGCCACCACCCTGGAAAAGATTGCCGTAGAGATCCGCCACCTGCAGAAGACCGAGGTGCTGGAGGCCGAGGAGCCGTTCACCCGCGGCCAGAAGGGCTCGTCCTCCATGCCGCACAAGCGCAACCCGGTGCGCTGCGAACGGGTCTCCGGCCTGGCCCGCGTCCTGCGCGGTCACGTCTCCGTGGCCCTGGAGAACAACGTCCTCTGGCACGAGCGCGACATCTCCCATTCGTCGGCCGAGCGCATCATCTTCCCCGACGCCTTCCACCTGGCCGTCTTCATGCTCGACGACATGACCGATGTCCTGAAAAATCTGGTCGTCTACCCGGAGAACATCCGCCGCAACCTGGAGCTGACCCAAGGAGTCTACTTTTCCCAGAAAGTGCTGACCCTGCTGGTCGAGAAGGGGATGGCCCGGCAGCGGGCCTACGAACTGGTCCAGGCCCAGGCCATGCGCTCCTGGCTGGAGAAGCGCAGCTTCCGCGAACTGGTGCTGGCCGACCCGGCCATCGCCGGCGCCTGCTCCCGGGGGGAGCTCGAGAAAATTTTTTCCCTGCCGGCCCTCCTGGCCGGGACGCGGGACATCTACAAGCGCTTCGCCGCAAAGAAGTGAGGACGGCCGTGGACCTGGCGGCGATCGATTCCAACCTGGAGCAGATCGACGAACTGGTGCGCTGCGCCGCCGACGCCGACGGCATGCTGTTCCGCATGCGGCTGGAGGAGCTGGTGAAAAAGGGGGGGCGGAGCACGGAGAACGCCATCGCCCTGTACATCACCGGCAAAGCCATCGACGTTGCCACGCGCCTGAACCTGGTGCGCTTGGCGGGCTACATCCGCAGCGACGCCTTCCTGCTGCCGCTGCAGCAGGTAATCGAGGCGGGAGACGACGAGCTGCTGCGCGAAGAGGCCATCATCAGCATCAGCAAGTACAACGACCGCCGCGCCCTGGACATCCTGGCCCGGGCCTTGGATGCGCGCCTGCCCCGGGCGCTGCAGGATGCGGTCGTCCAGGGCATCTCGCGCATCCGCAGCAACAACCCCCTCCTGGCCATGCTGCCGCGCTTCCTGAAGGGGGGGCAGAACCGCGAGATGTACGAGATCACCCTGAAGATATTCAAGAAGATCCTCGGCCCCGACGAGGCCAAGAATTTCATCGCCTACCTGCACCACGGCGACCCGCTCGTGGCGGCGGGCTCGTTCGAGATCCTCTGCTTCCGCGGCGGCGAATCCATGTTCTTTTTCATCGCCGAATTTTTTCGCGAGAACAGCCGCCTGCTGGCCCGCGGCATGGATCGCCAGGTGGGGGCCGCGCGCCTGCAAAAACTGATCGTCGCCATGCACGAATACCTGAGGCGTTACCCCGAGTTTTTCGCGCAGCTGCGCCCGGACATTGCCTCCCTGCGGCAGCAGGTCGGCGACGCCCCTTTGGGAAAGGACCTGGATCTCCTGCTGGCCATGAAGGTCCCCGGCGAAGAAAACGATCCGCAGCGGGATGGAGGCCGCCTATGATCCGCAGGGTATTCGTGGAAAAACGGGCCGGCTTTGACGGCGAGGCGCAGGGTCTACTGGCCGACCTGCGCGATAACCTGGGCATACGGGCCCTGGGCGGTCTGCGCCTGCTCAACCGCTACGATGTCTGCGGCCTCAGCGCCCGGGAGTGGCGGCGGGCCGTACACGCCGTCTTTGGCGAGCCGCCGGTCGATGAGGTCCATGAAGAAGCGCTGCCGCCGGCAGCGGGCGAGACCGCCTTCGCCATCGAGTACCTGCCCGGGCAGTATGACCAGCGTGCCGATTCCGCCGTCCAGTGCCTGCAGCTTCTCTTCCCCGGGACCCGGCCCGAAGTGGCAACGGCTCGCGTCATCGTCCTGAAGGGGAAGCTGTCCAGTTCCGAGCGGCAGCGGATCGAGCGCTACTGCATCAACCCCGTCGATTCCCGCGCCGCCGCCCTGGCCAAGCCCCGCAGGCTCTCCCCGCCCGTGCGCCTCCCCGCCGCCGTCCCGGTTCTGAAAGGCTTCGTCCTCATGAATGGGAAGCGGCTGCTGCGGCTCGGGAAAGAACTGGGGCTGGCCATGGACGCGGCCGACCTGCAATTCTGCCAGGCCCATTTCCGCGACGAGGAGCGGCGCGATCCGACCCTGACCGAGATTCGCCTGCTAGACACCTACTGGTCGGACCATTGCCGCCACACCACGTTCCTGACCGCGATTGATCGCGTCGACATCGATCCTGGCGCGGAGAACGGCCCCGTGCGTGCGGCATATAGAAAATACCTGGAGACGCGCCAGCACCTTTTCGGCCCGCGGCCCGATGCTGCCTGCCTGATGGACCTGGCCCTGCTGGCCATGAAGGAGCTGCGCGCCAAGGGCAGGCTGGGCGACGTGGATTTTTCCGAGGAGATCAACGCCTGCACCGTCAAGGCCAACGTCGATGTCGCCGGCAAAAAGGAAGAGTGGCTCATCCTGTTCAAGAACGAGACGCACAACCACCCCACCGAGATCGAGCCTTTCGGCGGCGCCGCCACCTGCCTGGGCGGCGCCATCCGCGACCCCCTGTCCGGGCGCGCCTATGTCTACCAGGCCATGCGCGTGACCGGCAGCGGCGATCCCCGCCAGAGCGTGGCCGCCACCCTGCCCGGCAAGCTTCCCCAGCGCAAGATCACCACCGAGGCCGCCCACGGCTACAGCTCCTACGGCAACCAGGTGGGGCTGGCCACCGGACAGGTGAGCGAGTTCTACCATCCCGGCTACGTGGCCAAGCGCCTGGAAATCGGGGCCGTAATCGGTGCCGCTCCCTGCGCCAACGTCGTGCGCCGGGCCCCGAAGGCCGGCGACGTGGTGCTGCTCGTGGGCGGGCGGACCGGTCGCGACGGCGTCGGCGGCGCCACCGGCTCTTCCAAGGCCCACAGCGAGCAGTCGCTGCTCAGCTGCGGGGCGGAGGTGCAGAAGGGCAATCCGCCCACCGAGAGAAAGCTGCAGCGGCTGTTCCGCGACCGGCGCGCCAGCCGGCTGATCAAGCGCTGCAACGATTTCGGCGCCGGCGGCGTGGCCGTGGCGGTCGGTGAGCTGGCGCCCGGGCTGGAGATCGACCTGGACCGGGTGCCCAAGAAATACGACGGGCTCGACGGCACCGAGCTCGCTTTGTCGGAATCGCAGGAGCGCATGGCCGTGGTGGTGGCGGCCGCGCAGGCGCGGCGCTTCCAGGCGCTGGCCGCCGCCGAGAACCTGGAGGCGACCGTCATCGCCCGGGTGAGCGCCCGGCCGCGGCTGAAGATGAGCTGGCGCGGCCGGACCATCGTCGACCTCAGCCGCGACTTTCTCGACAGCCACGGCGCCCGCAAGCGCGTCCAGGTCGAGATTGCTGCGCCCGACCCCGACCGCAATTTCTTCAAAATGCCCTTGGCGGCGGAAAAGCTGCCCGACCTGAGCGCGGCCTGGGCGGCCATGCTGGGCTCCCTGGACGTCTGCTCGCAAAAAGGCCTGGGCGAGCGCTTCGACAGCTCCATCGGCGCCGCCAGCGTTTTCTACCCGTTCGGCGGCAAATTCCTCGCCACTCCCGTCGAGGGTATGGTGGCCAAGCTGCCCGTGCCCGTCGGCGAGACCCGCAGCGGCACGGTCATGAGCTTCGGCTTCCAGCCTGAGCTATCGGCCTGGCATCCTTTCCTGGGCGGCGTCTATGCCATCGTCGAGGCCGTGGCCCGTATGGCGGCATGCGGCGGCGACCTGCGCCGTGTGCGCCTGAGCCTGCAGGAATATTTTCCCAAGCCCGACCGCGACCCGCGCCGCTGGGGCCTGCCCTTCGCCGCCCTGCTCGGGGCCTTCACCGCCCAGCAGCGGCTGGGCATCCCGGCCATCGGCGGCAAGGACAGCATGTCGGGCTCCTTCGGCAGCCTGGACGTGCCGCCGACGCTCGTGGCCTTCGCCGTGGCCATGGTCGACGTGCGCCGGGTGCTCTCCCCGGAATTCAAGCGCGCCGGGAGCCGGGTGGTGCTGCTGCCCCTGGCGCGCGACGCCCGGGAGATGCCCGATTTCGAGGCCCTGAAAAGGAACTGCGCCCGGGTCCACGACCTGGCCGCCCGGGGCAAGCTCCTGGCCGCGCAATCGCTGCACCGCGGCGGCCTGGCCGAGGCCGTCAGCAAAATGTGCTTCGGCAACCGCCTGGGCCTGGCGTTCGCCGAGCGCCTGGACCCGCAGGAGCTGCTGGCGCCGGCCATCGGCTCGCTGGTCCTGGAAGTGGCAGAAAACGAGGATGTGGAGAAGCTCCTCGCCGGGACCGATTTTCGCGTCCTGGGGCGCACCGTCCCCGAGGCCGTGATCCGGGTCAACGGGCTGGAGCTCGACATCGCCGGGCTGCAGGCCCATTGGGAAAAGCCGCTGGAGGATGTCTTCCCCACCCGGTCGGGAAAGGTCCCGCCTGCGGGCGCTGACGGCTGCGAGCGGCCCCTGTTCCAGGAGCGGCCCCGGCCGCGGACGCGGCGGTCGATCGCCCGGCCGCGTGTCCTGGTCACGGTTTTTCCCGGCACCAACAACGAATACGACGTGGCGCGGGCATTTGAAAAGGCCGGGGGCAGGGCGGAGACCTTCG
>JAQUQF010000149.1 GCA_028749105.1 Acidobacteriota bacterium
TCGAGCCCGCTCCCACCGCCACCATCATCCATGCGTACAACAGTGAGGGGATCTCGATGCATGTGCTCAGCGACGAAGAGATCTGGTCGGTGATCAAGGCCTCGGGCGCCAACTTGATCGGCAAGCCCAACATGCAGCCGCGCGTCCAGGTCATGGACCGCTACAGCCCCGACCGCGACGTCGAGATCAGCCAGGTGGAAATGTCGCTGGCCATCGAGGAGTCGCACGCCAGCTACTTCTGGGAGAAGCAGGTCTCGGGGAAGAAGGCCTTCGAGATGGCCAGCATGGAGGTCAACACCTGCGGCGACTCGCTGAGCCCCAAGGTGCTCAGCACCTTTCTCGACCTCTGCGACTATCCCGAGCTGGTCTCGTTCATCTATTTCGCCCCCACGCCGCTGCTGAAGGGACTCAAGATATCCGACCGTGAATCGCTGCGCAAGCAATGCTTCAAAGTCCCCATCGACTGCTATTCGCGCTATGTCATCGACATCCAGGCCCCCATCGACCTCCCCGAGGGGCGGATGTTCATCGCCCACCTGCACCGCAAGGACATGGCCAAGATCGTGCAGCGCCTGCGCCACGAGGTCATCGAAAGGTATTCCCGGCATTCGCTGAAGCTGGCGCGCAGCGACCGCAAGCTGAAGCTGATGGTCAACTCGCAGCAGGAGGAGTACCTGGCCTGCGCCTTCTACGACTGCGACCAGAAATTCGTCAACGCGCTGTGCAACCCGCGCGTGCGGGAGGATGAGGCCCTCTACCTGCTGGAGGACTGCTTCGACGACGTGCTGCTCTCCACCGACACCCCCTTCGTCTTCGACCACGATTTCGACCCGCCCGGCTACACCGGCGTCTTCCTCACCGGCGGCACCGGCTACATCGCCCTGCACGTCACCCCCAACGCCATCGGCCAGAACAAGAACTTCGTCGAGTTCTGCGCCTACATCCACCCCAGCATGTGGGTCTTCGAGCGCGAGTCGCTGGTGCACTGCATGTGGCCGGTGCTCAAGCTGTTCCAGCCCGACCAGGCCGAGATCCACTACCGCCTGGCCTCGCGCGACATCACCCGCAGCCGCGGCATCCACCAGAAATTCATCCGCAAACGCCTGGTCGGCCTGGGATATTCCTATGAGGATTTCGTCTCGTTCTACGATGAATTTTTCGGCCGCACCTTCTTCCATTTGAACATCGAAAAAAAATAAGCTGGCGGCCCGATTAGTTTTTCGCGCGGAAGATCACTACTTTCCCCGCCAGAAAATCGCTCACCCAAACGCTGCCGCCGGCGCCGGCCCGGATCTGGCAGAGATCGTAGATGCAATCCCCGAACTGGCCGCGCATGAAAAAGGAGCTGTTGCTGCCGGCGAAACCGCTTGCCCCGTACGGATACTTCTCGCGGTGCCGCAGCGAGAACTTCCCGGCCGCCGGGTCGAAGGAGATGATAAGCAGCTCATCGGCGCTGTGGCTGGAGATCCACAGCTGCCCCTGGCACCAGACGGCCTGGTCGGGACGGCCGGGGAATGGGATGCGGCGCGTTCGCGGTTTTTCGCCCAGTTCGGACAGGGTGTTGTCGCCGTGATTGATGACGAAGGGAATGCTCCCGGCCAGGGCGAGCTTCAGGGGCTGGCGGCCGCAGCGGACGTCGCGGCAGGAAAAATCGTCCTTGGCGATGACGGTCAGCGAATCGCTGTCGAAGTTCAGCACGTAGATATTCTCCCCGTTGACGGCCAGCGCCGTCGGCGTGCGTCCGACCTCCAGGCGGCGGATGGTCTTTCCGGTCTTGGCATCGATGACCTGCATCACGCCGTTGTCGCCGTCCCGTTCGCCGGAGCGGGCGATGAGCAGCCAATCCCTGCCGGCGTCATAGGTGATCAGGCGCTGGCTGGTTTCGCGGCTGACGGTATCCTCAAGCTCCACGCGCATGTCCCCCAGGTTGGGTGCGCGCACCTCGTCAGCCAGGGTGATGTAGAACTGCTTCTCGTCGCCCCAGTTGTTCTGCAGGGCGTACAGAGTCCCGGAAGGCGCCAGCGCCAGCGCCTGCGCCAGGCGCGGGATGCGGCGGTCGTAGAAGGAGAGGTCTTTGCCGTTGATGCCCAGGATGCCGTTGCGCGCGGCCCAGATGTAAACGACCGGCCAGTATGATTGATGCGGCCCGTAGGAGAGGTAGATGTTCCCCGCCGGGGTGGGAACGGCCTGGTGGGGATACAATATGGGCAGCGTAGCGAGCGTGAACTTGCCGTCGGAAGTGACCCGGGCCATCTGATCCTCATTGCTGAAGACGAGGAACGCGTCGCCCCCGGGCTGCGGCAGCAATTCCTGCGGCGCCCAGCCGGTGCGCACCTTTTCCAGCGAGGCGTCCCGCGGATCGAAAACCGTGATCGCCGCTCCGAACGAGCCGTTGACCGCCGTGGCGCCCAGCGGCAAATATAGCTTGCCATCGTTGGCATTGAACGCCATGGTGAACATGTGCGGCAGGACGGCCGGCTGAAGAAAGCGTTGGCTCAGCTTGCGGGCATTCAGGTCGACCTGGTCGATCTCGCCGTAGGCCCAGCTGGCGACATAAAGCCGGCCGCCGGCCACGTCGATGGCCGTGGCGTCGTTGCCGTAGGCGGGCAGCTTGATCTCGCTGAGGCGTCCGTTGTCCTTGAAATCGACCACGTGCAGGCTCGGATGATTGTCGTAGGGAATGTACAACTCGTCCCGTTCCTCGCAATAGCGGATGCCCACCCCCTCCGTCAATCCGGGCAGCGGCACGATCACGTCGCCCCCGCCGGTGATGGAAACCTTGGCCGCCTGGATGACCTTGCGGCCTGTCGTCTCCACCGCCAGGACGATCGCATGTTGCTTTGGGGAATAGCCGGCGAAATGCCAGCGGCCGCCCGGCTCGAGGGCCAGCGCCCGTTTGCGCAACGGCTTGAGTCCATCGGCAGCAAAGCATTGCAGGGTGGCGCTGAAGCCGTCGACGGCGGCGACCAGGCGCGCGGCGCTGTCGCAGACGACCTTGCGCAGGGGGGGCGGCGGCGTTTGGTTGAGGTTTTGCGCTGTCTCCTCTTTTTCACTCCAGGCAACATCGGTTACCCGGCCTTTCTTCAAATCGACCCAGGCCAGGTCGCGGCTCTCGCGGCCGACCAGAAAGGCATTGCCATTGGCCTCATCAACAGCCACCATCTCGAACTGCCTGCCGGTTTTGAACGATCGCGACATGTTCTTGTCGGGGAAGACCACTTCCAGCGCATGGTCGCCGATGACGTAGACGTTGCCGCTGCGCGAGTCGATGGCCAGCGCCTCGGACTTCAAATACTGCGGCGGGCGCGATCCGATGGCGATGTTGCGCACGGAGCGGCTGCGACAGTCGATCAGCGTGAGCGAGGAGCTGAGGGTATTGGCCACGACCAGGCGGTCGCGGCCGGCGTCCATGCGCACCAGCAGCGGTCCGGCGGCATTGACCTGCAGCCCCATGGGGGCCAGCAAATCGACTCTCGCGACCTGGCCGGCAAGAATGGGCGTCCCCGCAGCCAGCATGACCGAAAGCAGGGAGATGAAGCGTCTCATGCGACCTCCTTGTTCCTGCGGCGCAGGCAGGATGCCTGGCCCCGGGCGTGAACGAGATGATGGTATGCCCGGGCAAAAGCCGAGTCAAGCCATCAGGCGGGGCCTTGTCAAGAACGGGACTTTTCATTATGATGGCAGCCGAGGAAAATGACAGCAGATAGAAAAACCAGGCTCGACCAGGCCCTGCTGCTGCGGGGACTGGCGCCAGACCTGAAGGAGGCCCAGGCCCTGGTCATGGCCGGCGAAGTGACGGTCAACGGCCAGAAGGCCGACAAGCCCGACCGCCACGTCAAAGCCGAAGAAGTGATCGCGATCAAGGCAAAGGCCCCTTATGTCTCGCGCGGGGCGCTGAAGATCGCAACGGCGGTCGAGGAGCTGGCCATCGTGGTGCCAGGGCTGAAGGTCCTCGACATCGGCATCTCCACCGGGGGCTTCAGCGATTTTTTTCTGCAGGGAGGCGCCGCCGCGGTCCTCGGCGTCGACGTGACGATCTCCCAGGTGGATGCACGCCTGCGTGGCGATCCGCGTCTGCGCCTGCTTGAGAAGAATGCCCGCTACCTGAAGAAGGAGGACATTCCCTTCGATCCCGACCTGATCGTCATGGACCTCTCCTTCATCTCGATCACCGCCGTGCTGCCCGTGCTGTCAGCTTTTCCAGGCTCCAGGATCCTCGCCCTGGTCAAACCCCAATTCGAGGCCGAACGCGGCAGAGTGGGCAAGGGGGGGGTGGTCCGCAACCGCGAGGAACGGCTGGCGATCCTGCTGCGGATCAAGCGGCGCATCGAGGAGCTGGATTTTGCCGTCCTGGAATGCATTCCGGCGGGCATCACGGGCAAAAAAGGCAACCAGGAATACTTTTTCCTGCTGCAGGGCGGGAAAAATAAATCCATTAGTGATAAAATGATCGGCGATGCCCATGCCTTATAAGCAAGCCGCGATTGTAGCCAAGCCGCACCAGGACGTCGTTCTTTACCTGCACCAGACCATCGATGTGCTGAACGATCACGGCGTGGGCTATGTCCTGGAAAAAACAGCCGCCCAGTTGCTGGGCTGCCCGGAGTTTTGCGAACGCGAGGAT
This sequence comes from Acidobacteriota bacterium, assembly GCA_028749105.1. Lineage (GTDB taxonomy): Bacteria > Acidobacteriota > Aminicenantia > UBA2199 > UBA2199 > UBA2199. The sequence goes on from JAQUQF010000149.1 coordinate 4,625, forward strand.
ATCGCCGCCCATGCCGACCTGATCATCGTCCTGGGCGGGGACGGCACATTCCTTTCCATCGCCCGCCAGGCCGTGGAGAAGCAGGTGCCAGTGGCGGGTTTCAACCTCGGCACGCTGGGATTCCTGACGGCGATGAAAAAGGAATCCCTGGCCGAGGGGCTTGGACACATCTTCAGCGGCCGGGCCGCCGTTTCCCTGCGCAAGCTGCTGGAAGTCGATTTCAACAGGCAGACCTACTTGGCCCTGAACGATGTGGTCATCAACAAGGGGACGATCGCCCGCATCGTCAAACTCCTGCTGACGATTGATGGCGCGACCGTGGCCGATGTCAAGGGCGACGGCATCATCCTGGCCAGCCCCACCGGCTCCACCGCCTATTCCGTTTCGGCCGGCGGGCCGATCGTTAACCCCGAGGTGAACGGCATCGTCATCACCCCCATCTGTCCCCACTCCCTGACCTTCAGGCCCCTGGTCGTTC
>JAQUQF010000150.1 GCA_028749105.1 Acidobacteriota bacterium
AACGGAACAATTTTGTGCTACATACTTGGATGGGTTAAGGAGGTACCGTGATCGTCAAAAACTATGCCGACGTCGCCGCCGAGAATGTGACCATGGCCGGTGCCAAGAACACGACCATCCGCTGGCTGCTGGGCAAGGACTCCCCTGCCCCCAACTTTTACTTGCGCCTGTTCGAGGTCCAGCCCGGCGGGCATTCCCCTTACCACGCCCACGCTTCGGAACACGAGATATTCGTCCTGGAAGGCCGGGGCCGGATCAACGCCAAGGGGAAGGAGCATCCCCTCGCAGCCGGCTCCTTCGCCCTGGTGGAGCCCAACGAGGAGCACCAGTTCGAGAACACCGGCGAGTCGGTGCTGAGATTCCTCTGCCTGGTGCCGATCGAGAAATAAGCGCTCGGCCCGCTTTATTCCATCTTTTCGACGACGATGGTCATGCTGGCGGCCAGGGCGGCGATGGCGCCGACCGCAGCCAGCACCGGCAGGAAGGCCGCGCCCACCACGCCCAGCGTCAGGGGGATCTCGATCAGGACCTTCCCCTCTTCGTTCTTCAGAATGATGCGCCGGATATTCCCCTCGTGGATAAGATCCTTGACCTTGTCGACAACCTTGCCGCCGTCCAGCTTGAACTCCTCGTGCCGTCCCTTGTTTTTTTCGTCTGCCATGCGATCCTCCTTTCCCGTCATGCTCTATACGTAACTCTGCCGGGTCCCGTTCACGGTCATGGCCGGGCGGGACGGATTCGGTTGACTTGTCGGGCGAAATGAGCGACAATAATCATTCAAGCCAAACCCGAACCCGAACCATAGCGGAGAAAAAAATGGAGTGGAAAGATACGCTCAGCCTGCCGCGCACCGAATTTCCCATGAAGGCCCAGCTCAGCCAAAAGGAGCCCGAGATCCTGAAGAAGTGGGCAGAGGCCGGCATCTACGAACGGATCCTGGAAAGCCGCGCCGGCTGCGAGCCCTACATCCTGCACGACGGCCCGCCGTATGCCAACGGCAACATCCACCTGGGGACGGCCATGAACAAGATCCTCAAGGACTTCGTCATCAAGAGCCGGACCATGGAGGGATTCTGCAGCCCCTACGTCCCCGGATGGGACTGCCACGGTCTGCCCATCGAGCACAAGGTGGACCAGAAGCTGGGCGCGCGCAAGAAAGGGATGAGCCAGCTCGCTGTCCGCGAGGAGTGCCGGCAGTACGCCGAGAAGTTCCTCGACCAGCAGCGCGCCGACTTCAAGCGCCTGGGCGTCTTCGGCGACTGGGAAAAGCCGTATACCACCCTGGACCCCGACTACGAGGCCACGGTCATCCGCTTCTTCAGCTCCTTTGTCAAGAGCGGCAATGTCTACCGCAAGAAGCGTCCGGTCTACTGGTGCCTATCCTGCCGCACCGCCCTGGCCGAGGCCGAGGTCGAGTACCATGACCACACGTCGCCTTCGATCACGGTGAAATTCCCGCTGCGCGAACTGCCGCCATTCCTGAAGGAGTATGCCGGCCGGCCCGTCTCGGTGCTGATCTGGACCACCACTCCCTGGACCATTCCGGCCAACCTGGCCATCGCCGTCCACGCCGACTTTGACTATGCCCTGTTCGAGATGCAGGGCGCGCACTACATCGCCGCTTCCGCCCTGCTGCCGGCCATCGCCGCACTCAACAATGACTCCTTCACCAAACTGAAAGAGTTCAAGGGGAAAGAGCTGGCCGGGCTCAAGGCCCGCCACCCGCTCTTTGACCGCGATTCGCTGCTGATCAACACCGACTACGTCCTCCTCGATCAGGGGACCGGCTGCGTGCATACCGCGCCGGGTCACGGTGAGGACGACTACCGCGCCGGTGTGGCGCACGGCCTCGACATCTACTCGCCCGTCGGTCCCGACGGCCGCTTCGATGAGACCGCCGGCCCCTACGCCGGCCTGCCGGTGTTCCAGGCCAACGAGCGCATCGTCGCCGACATGCGGGAGAACGGCAGCCTGCTGCACTCCGGCTCCATCAGCCACTCCTATCCCCACTGCTGGCGCTGCAAGAAGCCGGTCATCTACCGCGCCACGGCGCAGTGGTTCATCGCTATGGACGAGGCCAGGCTGCGCGCCCGGGCGCTGGAGGCTATCACGCAAGCGAGCTGGCTGCCGGCCTGGGGCGAGGAGCGCATCTCCAGCATGATCGCCAACCGCCCCGACTGGTGCATCTCGCGCCAGCGCGACTGGGGGGTGCCCCTGCCCGCATTTTTTTGCAAGGAATGCGGGGAGGCGCTCCTCGACATTGCCGCGATCGCCAACGTGGAAAAGGCCTTCGCCGCCGAGGGCTCGAACTCCTGGTACCGCAGGGAGGCGTCCGACTTCGTCCCCGCCGGGACGGCCTGCTCCGCCTGCGGCGGCCGCGCATTCGAGAAAGGGCATGATATCCTCGACGTCTGGTTCGAATCGGGCTCTTCGCACGGCATCCTGCAGCAGCGCCCCGGCCACCGCTGGCCAGCCGACATGTACCTCGAGGGCGGCGACCAGTACCGCGGCTGGTTCCACTCCTCGCTGCTGGTGGGCGTCAGCACCCTGGGCGCCTCACCCTACCGCGCCGTCATCACCCACGGCTGGGTCCTCGATGCCGAAGGCAAGACCATGCACAAGTCGCTGGGCAACGCCATCGAGCCCCAGGACATCATCAAGGACCGCGGCGCCGAGATCCTGCGCCTGTGGTCGGCCATGGTCAACTACCAGGAGGACGTGCGACTGGGCGCGGAAATGCTGCAGCGCCTCAGCGAAAGCTACCGCAAGATCCGCAACACCTGGCGCTTCATGCTCGGCGTCCTCGCCGACTTTGAACCCGAGCGCGACGCCGTCCCCGCCGTCGCCATGGACGAGGCCGACCGCTTCATCCTGCAGCGCCTGCAGGAGGTAAAGGCCCGGGTGCTCCAGGCCTACAAGGACTTCGAGTACCATGCCGTCTTTCACGCCCTCTTCAATTTTTTCACCAACGACCTGAGCTCCTTCTACCTGAACTTCCAGAAGGACAACCTGTATTGCAACCGCCCCGACGACCCTCGCCGCCGTGCCAGCCAGCAGGCCATTTTCACCCTGCTGCGCGAGACGCTGCTGCTCATGGCCCCGGTCCTCTCCTTCACCTGCGAGGAGGCCTGGGGCTTTATGCCCGCCTTCCCCGGCAAGGTGCCCTTCATCCACCTGGCGCACTTTCCCCGGGTCGATGAACGCTTGAGCCGCGGCGTCGACGCAGAGCGCTGGGTAAAGATCATGGCCGTCCGCGACCGCGTGCTGAAGGAGATCGAGACGGCGCGCGCCTCCAAGCTGATCGGCGATTCCCTGGAGGCCGATGTCGAGTTCGTCGCCGCCCCTGCGGACGAGAATTTCATGCGCGAAAACGGCGAGTTGTTCAAGGCCATCCTGGTCATCGCCGGCCTGGATGTGCGGGCGGGAAAGGAAGAGAAGATCACGGTGCGCAGGGCAGCGGGGCGCAAGTGCCCGCGCTGCTGGAACCGGGTCGCCGGCGCCCCCGTCTCGCAAGCGCATCCCGAGCTGTGCCCGCGCTGCGCCGCCGCCGTCTCGTCCGTGGTCAAGGAGTAGCAGCGTGCACCTGAAGGACAAAAAGCCGTATTGGGTTCTCATCCTGGCCATCATCGTCGCCGACCAGCTTAGCAAATGGCTGGTCACCAGGCGCCTGCCCCTGGAACAGACAAGGGACGTCATCAAGGGGTTCTTCCGCCTCTGGCACGTGCGCAACTCTGGCGCGGTCTGGGGCTTTTTCAACGGCCACGACAACGGCCTGGTGCCCAAGGTCATCACGTTCCTGGCCATCGGCGCCCTGCTGGTCGTGCTCTTTTTCTTTTTGCGCGCCGGCAGGGGGGCGCGGCTGGAGCTCTTCTCCTACGCCTTCATCCTGGGCGGGGCGCTGGGCAACATCATCGATCGCCTGCGCCTGGGCTACGTTGTCGACTTTCTCGACGTCTTCGTCAAAACCTGGCACTGGCCGACCTTCAACATCGCCGACAGCTGCATCACCGTCGGCGTGCTGCTGCTGGCCTTGTCCATGTGGAGGGGATCATGCACCCCATCCTGATCAAGCTGGGACCCCTGACCATCGCCAGCTATGGTTTCCTCTTCGCCCTTGGCGTGCTCCTGGGCGTGCTGCTCTGCTTTCGCCTGGCCAAGAAAGAGGGGCTCGACCTGGCCCTGTTCGCCGACTTCATCTTCTGGGTCATGATTCTCAGCCTGCTCGGGGCCAAGCTCTGGCTGCTGGTCACCAACCTCGGCTACTACCTGGAATTCCCCGGCGAGATCCTCCATCTATGGCGAGAGGGCGGCGCCTTCTACGGCGGACTGATCTTCGGCGCCGTGTTCAGCGCCTGGTTCATCCGCCGCCACCGCCTCAGCTACCGTCAGCTGGGCGACATTGTCGCCCCGGCGCTGGCCCTTGGCCATTTTTTCGGCCGCCTGGGCTGCTTCGCCGCCGGCTGCTGCTGGGGCCGTGAGGCCGCCCACTGCGCGCTGTCCGTCACCTTCACCGACCTCAAGGCCAATTCGCTCACCGGCGTGCCGCTCTACCTCCCCATCTATCCCACGCAATTGATGGAAGCCGTCCTGAATCTGGGCAACTTTATTTTCCTGATCGTCCTCTATAAAAAAAGAAAGTTCAAAGGCCAGGTCATCGCCATATACATGCTGAACTACTCCGTGATCCGCTTCTTTGTCGAATTCTTCCGCGGCGACCCCGACCGCGGCTACATTTTCGGTGGCATGGAGCATCCGTTTGCCAGCCTGTCGGTACCGCAGCTGGTCTCGGTCATCGGCGTGATCACCGCCCTGCTCCTGCTGCGGGGCTTCAAGAGGAAAGGTGAACGGGAAGATCACGCTCAAGGCTGAAGAGTACTGGGAGCGCATCGACCACTTCCTAACCGCACTGCTCCAGTCCCAGTCGCGCAGCCGCGTCGAGAAGCTGATCAAGAACGGCCGGGTCGCGGTCAACGGCGCCGTCGAAACGAAAAAGAGCCGCGAGATCTCTCCCGGCGACCTCATCGTCGTGACTCCCGAGATCGAGGAGAAGGTCGCCTTCGTTCCCTC
>JAQUQF010000151.1 GCA_028749105.1 Acidobacteriota bacterium
CCCAGTTGAGCTGCTGGGTGATCTTCTGGGCGATGGGGTGCTTGATGAACTGCAGGATGGCGCCCGGGAAGGTGATGACCGAGGAGGCGAAAATGATGGGGATGACGCCGCCGGTGTTGACCTTCAAGGGCAGAAAGGTGCTCTGGCCGCCCATCATCTTGCGGCCCTGGATGCGTTTGGCATAGGTGATCGGGATGCGGCGCTGGCCCATCTCCACGTAGCAGATGAAGCCGATAACCGCCACGATCAGGGCCAGGATGAAGATCAGCTTCAGCGGGTTCATGTCGCCCGTCTTCAGCCCCTCCAGGGTGATACCGACGCCGGGCACCAGGCCGACGACGATGCCGGCGAAAATGATCAGCGAGATGCCGTTGCCGATGCCGCGCTCCGATATCTGCTCCCCCAGCCACATGATGAACATGGTGCCGGTGGTCATGGTGAGCACGGTCAACACGATGAACCCCCAGCCTGGGTTGAGCACGACCGGGATGCCGTTGGGGCTCATGTTCTGCAGGCCGATGGCGATGCCGCCGCCCTGGATGAGGCAGATCAGGATGGTGCCGTAGCGCGTGTACTGGGTGATCTTTTTCTTACCCAGCTCCCCTTCCTTGGCGATGCGGTCCAGGTAGGGCCAGACCACCTGCAGCAGCTGCAGGATGATCGAGGAGCTGATGTAGGGCATGACGCCCAGGGCGAAGATGGTCATCTTGGAGATGTTGCTGCCGGAGAACATGTCCATGAAGCCGAAGAACGTCCCCTTGAGTGACTCGAAGAACTGCCGCAGCGCCTCCGAGTTCAACCCCGGGGTGACGATCTGCGATCCCATGCGGTAGACGGCCAGCAGCAGCAGGGTGAAGATCACCCGCTTGCGCAATTCGGGGATGACGAATATGTTGCGGATGAAGCGGATCAATTTTTATCTCCTTCGCAAACGACGGCCTCCCCGCCGGCCTTCTGGATCTTGTCCACAGCGGCCTTGGAGAACTGGTGGGCCTGGATCTTCATCTTGCGGCTGAACGCGCCGTCGCCCAGGACCTTGATGCCTTGTCCGCGCCGGCGGGCCAGGTTCATGGCAAAGTAGTCCTCGATGCGGATTTCCTCCAGGCCGCACTTTTCCAGGTCGCCCAGATTGACGATGTTGAACTCCTTGCGGAAGATATTGGTGAAGCCGCGCTTGGGCAGGCGGCGCACCAGGGGCATCTGGCCGCCCTCGAAACCGCGGCTGTGGCTGTAGCCGGAGCGCGATTTCTGGCCGTTGTTGCCGCGGGCGGCGGTGACGCCGTAGCCGGAGCCGGGGCCGCGCCCCACGCGCTTGCGGTTGCGGACAGCGCCCTTGGCGGGCTTTAAGTTACTGAGGCTGATCATTGGCAACCTCCTCGACCTTGAGCAGAAAATCGATCTTGCGGATCATGCCGAGCGTCTCCGGGCTTTTCTCGCGGATGACCTGCGAATTGACCTTGTGCAGCCCCAGTCCCCTGACCGTGGCCTGCTGGCGGTCCGAGCGGCCGATAAGGCTCTTGACCAGCTTTATCCTGATCTTGGGATGCTCTCCCTTCTTTTTTACTGCCATGATTCCTCCTTGCTCTTGCCTCTCTTGCTGGCGAAGGTGTCGGGATGCAGGAACTTCTGCAGCCCCTGCATGGTGGCCCGGGCCACGGTGATCGAGTTCTTGCTGTTCAGGATCTTGGTCAGGATGTTCTTGACCCCGGCCAGCTCCATGATCACCCGCACCGAACCGCCGGCGATGACGCCGGTGCCGGGCGAGGCCGGGCGCATGACGACCTTGGATCCGCCGTAAGAGCCCACCTTGTAATACGGGATCGTCTCATTGATGATCGGCACCTTGAACAGGTTTTTTTTGGCGTCGGCGACGGCCTTCTTGATGGCCAGCGGCACTTCGCGCGCCTTGCCCTTGCCCATGCCCACCTGGCCGTTCTTGTCGCCCACCACGACGGCGGCCGAAAAACGCATGTTCTTGCCGCCCTTGACAACCTTGGTCACGCGGCGGATGGAGATCACCTCTTCCTGAAACGGATCGTTGCTGTCCATGTAATTTCGCTGCACGTTGCTCTCCTTAGAAGCGGATGCCCTTTTCGCGGGCGGCGTCGCTGAAGACCTTGACCCGGCCGGCGTAGGCATATACATTGCGGTCGAAGACGACCGCATCGATCTTCTTTTCCTTCAGGCGCTCGGCGATGGTCTCGCCAAGAAGCTTGGCGGCCGCCTTGTCCTTGGCGCTTTTCAGCTTGGCCTTGAGCTCCTTCTCCAGGGTGGAGGCGCTCAGCAGCACCTGGTGGCTGGCGTCGTCGATCACCTGGGTGTAGAGGTACTTGTTGCTGCGGACCATGATCAGGCGCGGCCGCTCCGGCGTGCCGCGCAGGTTGGCTTTCATGGCGCGGCGCAGGCGCAGGCGCTTGACCTTCTTGATGACGTACTTGGCTGTTATCATGTTACACTCCCGCTGCCTTTCTGACCTTCTGCCTCAGGACCTGGCCCTGCAGGCGGATGCCTTTCAGTTTGTAGGGTTCCACCGGACGCAGCATCTGGATGTTCACGCAGGTCTGGCCCAGCAGCTGCTTGTCATGGGAAAACAGGGTGAAGCTGCCCGGATTTTCCTGGGTGGCGGAGACGCCGGCCGGCAGCTGGAAGTCGACCGGATGCGTGTGGCCCACCTGCAGGTTGATGACGTTGCCCTTGACCGTGGAGCGCCAGCCCTTGCCGACGATCTCGATCTTGCGCGAGAACTGCTTGGTCACGCCGACGACGGCGTTGCGCACCAGGCTCCAGGTCAGCCCCTGCAGGGCCTTGCGGGAGTCATCGCGACGGGTAACGTGGATGTTCACGCCCTCGACCTTGACCTCGATCCCTTCCGGGACCGGCACGGACAGCTCGCCCTTGGGCCCCTTGACCTTGACCTGGGCGCCCTCCACCTTGACGATGACGCCGGCTTCACACACGACGGGTTTGGATGCTAAGCGCGACATGGTTCCTCCTACCAGACGTACAGGAGCACTTCGCCCCCGATGTTGCGCTTCTGGCACTCGGCGCCGGAGACGATCCCCTGCGACGTGGAAATGACCGCGACACCGAGGCCGTCGAGCACCTTGGGAATGCTTCCCGCCTGGGCATAGACGCGGCGCCCGGGCTTGGAGATCCGTTTCAGCCCTTCGATGACGTTCTGCTTCCTGCCACTGTATTTCAGTTCCACGAGAAGCTGAGCCGGCACCTTGGCCTTTTCGACGCGGAAATTCGCGATGTAGCCCTCGGCCTTGAAGATCTTGGCGATCTCCAGCTTGGTGTTCGACAAGGGGATGGCCACGTCCCGCTTCTCGGCCATGATGGCGTTCTTCATTCTGGTCAGCATATCGGCAATGGGGTCTGTATGCGCCATATTATCTCCTTACCAGGATGCCTTGGTCACACCCGGGATTTCACCTTTCAACGACAGCTCCCGGAAGCACAGGCGGCACAGCTCGAACTTGCGGTAGACCGCCCTCGGGCGGCCGCAGAGCCGGCAGCGCGTCCGGTAGCGGATCTTATACTTTTTTTTCTTTAATTCCCTGACTTCGGATGACAGTTTGGCCACATTTCCTCCTTGTTATCTGAACGGAATGCCGAGGCGCGTCAGCAGCGCCATGCTTTCCGAATTCGCCTTGGCCGAGGTGACGAAGGTGATGGACATGCCCTTGGGCTTCTCGACCTTGCTGAAGTTGATCTCCGGGAAGACCAGCTGGTCCTTCAGGGCGATGGTGTAGTTGCCGCGGCCGTCGAAGGATTTCTTGGACATGCCGCGGAAGTCCTTCATGCGCGGGATGACGATGGTGACGAAGCGGTCCATGAAGTCGTACATGCGCTCACCGCGCAGCGTCACCGTGGCCGCCACCGGCTGGCCGGCGCGCAGGCGGAACGTGGCGATCGACTTCTTGGCCCGGCGCAGCGAGGGCTTCTGGCCGGTGATGGCGCCCAGCTCCTCCATGACCTTGTCCAGGACCTTGATGTTCTGCGTGGCCTCGCCCACGCCGGAGTTGATGACGATCTTCTCCAGGCGCGGCACCATCATGATGTTGTCGGTCTTCAGCTCCTGCATCAGGGCCGGGCCGATCTCCTTCTTGTATCGTTCGTGAAGACGGTTCATGTTTCGCTCCTAGTCCAGCACGACGCCGCAGCTCTTGCAGACGCGCTGCTTGTCGGCGCCGCTGCCCTTGTGGCCCACGCGCACGCCCTTTTCGCACTCTTTGCAGTAGTACATGACCTTTTCGATGGGGATGGCGCCCTCGCGCTCGACGATGCCGCCCTTGATGTTCTTCTGCGGGTTGGGCCGGACGTATTCCTTGATGATGTGCACCTTCTCGACCACCACGCGGTTCTTTTCGGCGACGATGTGCAGGATCTTGCCGGTCTTTTTCCTGTCCTGGCGCCGGCCGCTCTTGACGATCACCGGGTCGTTCTTCTTCAGCTTGAATTTCGCCATTTATATCACCTCGGGGGCTAAGGAAATGATCTTCATGAACTTCTTCTCGCGCAACTCCCTGGCCACAGGGCCGAACACGCGCGTACCCACAGGCTCGTTGGCCTTGTCGATGATCACGGCGGCATTGTCGGAGAAGCGGATGTAGGAGCCGTCCTTGCGCCGGCTTTCCTTGCGCGTGCGCACGATGACGGCGCGGATCACGTCGCCTTTCTTGATCTTGGCGTTGGGCTCGGCCAGCTTGACCGAGCCGACGAACACGTCTCCGATGTGGGCGATCTTGCCCACGGAGCCGCCCACGGCGCGGATGAACATGACCTCTTTGGCCCCGGAGTTGTCGGCTACCTTAAGCCTGGTTTGCATCTGTATCATTGGGCACCTCAATCTTATGCGCCACCGGCGTTACGCGGACCACCAGCCAGCGTTTGCGCTTACTCAAGGGGCGCACCGGACGGATGGTCACGATGTCGCCCGGCTTGCAGACCTTTTTCTCGTCGTGGGCCAGGAAAGTCGTCTTCTTCTTGATGGTCTTGCCGTAGGTCGCGTGCTGGATGACCCGTTCCACGCTGACCGAGACG
>JAQUQF010000152.1 GCA_028749105.1 Acidobacteriota bacterium
ATGGCCTTCACGCAAACGGTGAACGTTGTCTGGGAATACATCATCGAGGGGAGCATGTGGCTGCCCTCCTCCAAAGACCTGTTGGCCGACCTCTGCGGCTCACTGGCCGCGGTCTATGTCATGGCGCCGCTCTCCGACCTCGGTGAGCGCCGGCTCGGGTCCGGCGACCGGCGCTGGGGGAACTACCTGCTGTACTACCTCAATCCGTTCAAGGAGATCAACCGCCTCCTCTTCCCAAGGCGGCGGGGCTCGGCCGGGCTCTACCTTCTGCCGGCGCGGCGCGGTTTTGTGATCGGCTGGCGTTGGGCGGGAGCCTGAAAGCCGGGTCCCTCGGCGGGGACTTTCAGGGTTTTGTTCCGCTGCGGCCCTGGAGGTCCTTTCTCTTCTCGGTGAAATAATCGGGAGCCAGGGTCTTTCCCTCGTGGGTGTAGATTCCGCCTTCCAGGAAGGCGCCTTCGGCAATGGCGATTTTCGCGCAGACGACGTCTCCTTTCATGCGGCCGCTCGACCGGATCTCGATTCCAACCTCGACCCTGACGCTGCCCAGGACCCGGCCGGCCAGGATCATGTTGCCTGCGGTCACCTTCCCCTGCACGGAGCCCTTCTCGCCGATGACCAGCAGGCCGGAAATCGAGATATCGCCCTGCAATTCGCCGTCCAGGGCGAGGTCACCGGGCCCGGAAATGTTCCCGGTGACGCGCGTGGAATCCCGGATGATCGACCGGGTCATGGGATCGGCGAAACCGTCGCAGATTCTCTTGCTCTCCATGTTTACTCCTGTCGGGGTCGCTTTGGTGATCGTCGGCATGTCAAATATAAAATGACCGGCTCTCGGCCATGGTGAAGAAATCGTTGCCGGCGGCGAGGGTCGCGGCCAGGATCGCCTGTTGCCGCGGGTCGTCGGGATGGAAGAACAGCACCTGCATGATGTCGCGGCTCGTTTCGTCCACGCAGGTCCGCAGCGAGTCGGCGGAGGGATTGCCGAAGGCGCCCTGCCCGTCGCGCAGCACGATCCGGCCGGCGAGATTCAGGGTTTCCTTGCGGATCCCCTGGTACTGGTCGCCTGCCTCACCCAGCGTGATGACCACCGGGCCGCGCACGCGCTCCAGGTCGTACAGGCCGTAGCAGACCTGGTGGGTGAGCGAGAGCAGGTTGGTCAGGTCGACGAACGGGTGGACAACGGGAAAGTCGCCGCGATCGCGCAGCCGGCGCCAAAGCGCCTCCGACGAGGGGCGGTGCTTGGTCGGGTCGATGCCGAAGGACTTGTACAGGCGCCGGGACAGGGTGAACCCCGGCGGCAGCGCCTTGCCGTGGGAACGGCGGATGGCCGCCAGTTGTTCGGCGATGTGCGCTGGCATCTGCGAACCCGGACGCAGGGATACCCCGCGGTGCACGATGATCCCCGCGTTGAGCTTGCTGGCCAAGAGGTTCTGGATCGCTGCAAGGTTCGCCATGGCAGTTTGCAAATTTTAGCACAGTGTGGTAAAAAAATCTCCGCTTTGTCCCGGGGCGAAAGCCTCATGGCCAAGGAGAAACAAAATGACGAAATTTCTGCTGTGGCTGATCCTGCTGGTCATCTGCTGGCCCCTAGCCATCCTGGGACTGGTCCTCTACCCCCTTGTCTGGCTGTTCCTCCTGCCATTCCGCCTTCTGGGCCTGACGGTCAGCGCCGTATTCGAGTTGCTGCGGGCGCTGATCACCCTGCCGGCCAGGGTCCTGCGCGGCCCGGGCCGCTGATCTCTCCCGGCGTCATGAAGGTCATTGCCGGCTTGCCGGAGAAAGAGGGTTGGCATTTGCGGGAGGGCGGCTTCCCGATCCAGGTGGGGATCAAGTCGGGCGCAACGCCCTTCTCGGGAAAGCACCTGCACAAAGCCATGGCGGAATATTTCTATCTGCTGCAGGGAGAGATCCGCCTGCAGGTGGACGAAACGATTCTAGAATTAAAAACAGGGGATCTGGTCGTGGTCCAGCCAGGCGAGGCCCACGAGGTGCTTCAGGCCTCCCCCGACGCCCTGCTTCTCCTGCTCATGCCCCCGCCAATAGAAAACGACAAGGTGGAGTTGGAAGAGAAGTAAAGGTAAAAGTAAGAAATAAAGCACCACATCCCAAGCACCAAATTTCAAATAAATTCCAAATCCCAAATTCCAATGTCCAAACCGAAAACCCTTTCAGCTTCTTTTCTTTGTTTGGGTCATTGGAATTTGGTGCTTGTTTGGTGCTTGGTGCTTGTGATTTGGAATTTCCGTCTTATTTAGTCACGCATCACTTGTCACGATAGTTCGATAAATTGTTCGGACGAGGGCTTTGACTTTTGCCTTGCTTTATTGAGGTTTAGTCCTTGATTTTGAACAGCGGCTGGCCGACGCGGACGACGCTATTTTTCTGGGCCAGTACGGATTCGATGCGGCTGGCGGGGACGGCCAGGATGATTGTCGAGCCCATGGCGAAATGGCCCATCTCATCGTTTTGGCGCACCTCGACATCGCAGGGATGCCAGGCGCCCAGCGCCGGCAGCCCGCAGGAAAGATAATTCATGCCGATGCTGCCGACGAAGGTGGCGCCGACGGCGACCAAGTAGAGGTCGTCGTCTTGAAGAGCGAAGCGCGTCACCACCCTTTCGTTGCGGATGTAGAGGCGCTTGACTCGGTGCACCGAAAATTCGTTGACCGGGAAGAGGCGCGCGCCGCCGTGGAAGCAGCCGGTGATGCGGCCCGAAACGGGATAGTGGAAGCGATGGTAGTTCCGCGGCGAGAGATAGATCGTCGCCACGTACCATGGGCGGGAGGGATCGAGCTTCTCCGCCAGTAGCAGGCTCAAGGGATAGGTCCAGCCTTTGACCTGGGTGGCGTGATCGCCGTCGATGAGCTCCAGTTCGCTCAGCCGGCCGTCGGCTGGGGCCAGGAGGCCACCTTCGTCGGTTTTCAGCGGCCGCTTTTGCAGGTCGAGCGGGCGCAAGAAAAACTCGGCCAGTGAGCCGTAGTCCTCGGGCTTGCCCTGGAAATCGGCCATCTCGATACGGTAGCTCTTTTGAAAGCGGCGGATCATCCACAAGGCCAGACAGCGCGGTCTCCGCAAACGCATGATCCGGCCCCAAACGCGGCTCAATGCCGGCCATGAGATGCAGGCCAAGAGCACTCGTCCCAGGAGCATGTTGATTTTTTTCATTTGTTGATTGCGCAATGAGCGAAAGAATTGTACTATCGGCGCCTGGACGTGTCAACCGGCAAAATCCCTTGCCGGCTGTAAAAATTCGTGATATTCTCTAGCTTGAATTCTCAAACCCCCGAACTCACCCGCAGGAAGATCGCTATATTCTGGCTGCCGCTCTTCTCCACCTGGCTGATGATGGGAGTGGAGGGGCCGTTCATCGCCGCCGTCATCGCCCGCCTGGCCGACGCCAAGTTCAACCTGGCCGCCTACGGCGTGGCCTTCTCGCTGGGGATGTTCTTCGAGTCGCCGATCATCATGATGCTCAGCGCCGCCAATGTCCTGGTCAAGGGGCGCCGGAGCTACCTCAAACTGCGCCGCTTCAACAACCTCCTGAACCTGCTGATCACCCTGGCCTTGCTTCTGGTCCTGGCGCCTCCCGTCTTCTATTGGCTGACCGAGCGCCTGATCGGCATGCCGCCGGCGGTGGCGCGGCTGACCCGCCAGGCCACCCTCCTCCTTCTGCCCTGGCCGGCGGCCATCGGTTACCGGCGCTTCTACCAGGGGATACTGATCGGCAACCATATGACGCGGCGGGTGGCCTATGGCACGGTCGTGCGCCTGGCCTCCATGGCGGCCATGGCCTTGATGCTTCGCCTCTTTTCTTCGCTGCCCGGCGCCTGCGTGGGCGCGGCCGCCCTGTCGACCGGCGTGGTCATGGAGGCGCTGGCCAGCCGCCTCATGGCCGGGGCCCTCGTGGGAAGACTGCTGGCCGGCGGCCCGCCGGAAGCGGAGGAGCCAAAGCTATTGAGCAACCGCGAGTTGGCCGCTTTCTATTTTCCCTTGGCCCTCACCTCGCTTTTGGGCCTGGCCGTCCACCCCATGATGTCGTTTTTTCTTGGCAAAGGCCGGCTGCCGATCGAGTCGCTGGCCGTCCTTCCCGTGGTGAATTCATTGATCTTCATTTTCCGCAGCGCCGGCCTCTCCTTTCAGGAGACGGCCATTGCCCTGCTGAAAAAGGGGGACGAAAGCCGCCGGAAACTCCGTTCATTCGCCTGGCTGCTCGGGGCGGTGAGCTCCGGGCTCCTGATCGTGATCGCTTTTTCTCCGGCCGTCACCATATGGTTCCGCGATATCTCCGGGCTGTCACCCGAGCTCGCCCGGCTGGCCGTTGTTCCCATCCGCATCTTCACCCTCATCCCGGCGCTGGAGGTGTTGCTGGCTTTCCAGCGTGCCCGCTTCGTCATCGGCAATGATACCCGCCCGATCACGGTCGCTACGGCCATCGAGGTGTCGGTCATTGCGGCGGTCCTGCTGCTGGCCGTGTCGGGCATCGACCTGGTCGGCGTAACCGCCGCGGCGCTGGCGGCATTGAGCGGCCGCTTGTGCGCTATCACCTATCTCCAATTGGCCGGCCGGAAAACGAGGCGCATGCCGGCCTGAAGCAAGCGGATCGGGCGTTATTGATGACTACCGGGCGGCCAAGAGGTCGTAGAGGACCTTGCCGAAGAGCAGAATTAAAGTAAAGATGAAGACAGGGCGGATAATGCGGCTGCCGCGCTTGATGACCAGCCTGGCCCCGAGCAGGTTGCCGGCGATGCCGGCGAAGGCGGCCGGGATGCCGAGGGCAAAGATGACCTTGCCGTGGGCGATGAACGTGACCACGGCGGCGATGTTGGAGGCCAGGTTCACCACCTTGGTGTTGGCATTGGCCGTGACGAAGTCGTATTTCAAGGCCAGGGTATAGAACAGGATCAGAAACATCCCCATGCCGGGCCCGAAAAAGCCGTCGTAAAAGCCGAGCAGCAGGCCCGCCAGGACAGCCAGGATATACATCCGTTTTCTGGATTGCCGCTGCGAATGGTTTTCCCGGCCCAGGGAACGGGTG
>JAQUQF010000153.1 GCA_028749105.1 Acidobacteriota bacterium
GATGGCGGCCATGCTCTCCAACCGCAACGCCACGGTCACCCTTTGTCACTCGCGCACCGTCGGCCTGGCCGGGATCCTGCGCGAGGCCGGACTGGTCGTCGCCGCCGTGGGCAAGCCGGGATTCATCACCGCCGACATGATCATGCCCGGCGCCGTGTTGATCGACGTCGGCATCAATCACATCAGCCGCGAGGAGGATTTTGACAAGTTCTGCCCGCGCTCGCAAGCCGAAGGGTTCAAGAAAAAGGGCTATGCCATCACCGGCGACATCCACTACCAGGCCTTTGCCAGGGCCGCCCACTACACCCCGGTCCCGGGCGGCGTCGGGCCGCTGACCGTGGCCATGCTGATGCACAACACCGTGGAATTGTGCAAAAGAGCGATCTCCGTAACGCCTAATGCGTAACGAGAAAAGATAATAATGAATATAGCAATGCAAATGGACGATCAAATTCCAAATCACAAAATCCAAATTCCAAATAAATTCCAAGTCCCAAATTCCAATGTCCAAAACGAAGGCAGCAGCAAGTTGACTTTTCTTAGTTTGGGTCATTTGCCCATTGGAACTTGGTGCTTGAGATTTGGATTTTCAGTCTCCTGCGTCACGGATCATGTCTGAGACAGTCCTGATTACCGGCGCCTCGGGCCTCCTGGGCCGGGCTCTGGTCGACCGCTTCGCGGCTGCGGACTTCCAGGTGCTGGCCCACTGTCACCGGCACCCGGGAAAGGATAACGATCACGTGCAGTGGTTGGCCGGCGATTTTTCCGCGAGCAAAGGCATTGGCGATTTTTTGCGGAAAAACGAAAAGACTCTCCGCCAGTGCCGCTACCTGATCAACAATTACGGCCCGATCACCCTGCGCCCCACCATCGCGGTGCAGGGCAAGGACCTGCTGGCCGATTTCCAGCAACAGGTGGTGCCGGCAGTGGACATCACCCATTTTCTGATCACCCGCGCCCCGCTGCAAATGGTGCTGACCATCGGTTTTGAATTCAGCGGCGAGATCCACGCCTACCAGAAGATACTGGGCTACGCCATGGCCAAGAACGCCCTGCTGCTGCTCACCCGTTCCTGGGCGGCCGCCTATCCCCGCGTGTGCTTCAACCTGTTCTCTCTGCCCAGCCTGGAAAAAGCCAAAGTCCTGCCCAAGCAGGCGCAAACCGTGCCGGCGGAACTCGTGGCCGACCGCATCTTCCACATCCTGAGCCGGCGCCGCTCCGGGTTCCACTACCGTTACGCCAACCCGCCGGCGGCAAGCAAAAAATAGGAGGACAGGCGATGGACAAGGACAGGAAACAATCCCGCTACCAGCGGATCCGCGAACAGCTGGCCGGGCTGCTGGGCAAGTCGCAGGACCCGGTGGCGCGCATGGCCACCGTCGCCGCCCTGCTCTACCACAAGTTCGACCACTTTTTTTTCTGCGGCTTTTACCGCCTGCTGGACGGCGACCTGGTGGTCGGGCCCTACCAGGGGCCGCTGGCCTGCCAGGTGCTGGCCCGGGGCAGGGGGGTATGCTGGGCGGCGGTCCAGCGCGGCGAGACGGTGAACGTCCCCGACGTGCGCCTGTTCCCCGGCCACATTGCCTGCGACGCACGCTCGCTGTCGGAGATCGTCGTGCCGGTGCGGGACAAGAGCGGAGCGATCGTCGCCGTGCTCGACGTGGACAGCGACAAAACGGATCAATTTGACGAAGTCGATGCCCGCCAGCTGGAAATGATCGTAGATTTGCTCGCGCGGCATGAAGATGGGACATGACAAGTTTTAAGCTGAAAAACCGCATCCCATGATATTCAGTACACTGGTATTTTTATTCCTGTTTTTGCCTCCCGTTCTGCTGGCATCCTTTTTATTCAAAAAAGAAGCGCAGAATGTGTTTTTGCTCCTGGCCAGCCTGTTTTTTTATGCCTGGGGCGAAGGGGCGTTGGTCCTGGTGCTCTTGGCTTCGGCGCTGCTGAATCATCTGTTCGGGCTGGCGATCCATGCCGGACGTTCGCCCGGCCGCAGAAAAACCGCCTTGGTCGCCGCCCTGGTCTTCAATCTGGGACTGCTGGCCACTTTCAAATACGCGGCCTTCTTTGCCGCCAACCTGAACCCCCTGCTGCGGGCCATCGGCTGCCCGCTTCTGAAAATCGGCCGCTGGCCCCTGCCGCTGGGCATATCGTTTTTCACCTTCATGGCCATCGCCTATCTGGTCGAAGTATATAACCGGTCGAGCCCGGTGGAAAAGAACTTCCTGCACACCGCGCTTTTTATCACTTTTTTCCCGACCGTGCTGGCCGGTCCGATCAACCGCTATTCCAAGCTCAAGCGGCAGATGACGGAGCGGCAGACGACTCCCGAACTTCTGGCCGCCGGCATCCGCCGCTTCATCATCGGCCTGGGGAAGAAGGCGCTGCTGGCCGATACCCTGGCCAAGAGCGCCGACCAGATCTTCGCCATCCCCGTCTCCGGTCTAACCGCCGGCCTGTCCTGGCTGGGGGTTGTGTGCTATACGCTGCAGATCTATCTTGATTTTTCAGGCTATTCCGACATGGCGATCGGCCTGGGCCAGATGTTCGGCTTCCAGTTCATGGAAAACTTCAATTATCCCTACCTCTCCAGGTCCATCAAGGATTTTTGGAGCCGCTGGCACATCTCGTTGAGCACCTGGCTGCGCGATTTTCTGTTCCTGCCGCTGGCCTACGCCATTTCGCGGCGCATTCCCGGCGATCGCCTGCTGGGCATCAAGGCCGAGTCCTGGTGCTATTACCCGGCCATGTTTTTGACCATGGTGCTGTGCGGGCTGTGGCACGGCCCCGCCTGGGCCTTTGTTCTGTGGGGCGGGTATCACGGCGCCTTTCTTATGTTGGAACGCCATGCCCTGGCCAGGCCGCTGAAGCGCCTGTGGCCCCCCCTGCAGCATGCGTACAGCTTGCTGGTTGTCTCCTGCGGC
The DNA here is from genome assembly GCA_028749105.1 of Acidobacteriota bacterium. Classification (GTDB taxonomy): domain Bacteria; phylum Acidobacteriota; class Aminicenantia; order UBA2199; family UBA2199; genus UBA2199. The sequence continues at coordinate 2,934 of JAQUQF010000153.1, forward strand.
TGGGTCCTCTTCCGCGCCGCCGATCTGGGCCAGGCGGCGGGCTTCTGGCGGGCCATGTTCGGATTCGGCCGCGGCCGGGGCGGCAATCCGGCCTTCTACCTGGACAAAAAATTGCTGTTTTTCCTGGCCCTGGGCGTCCTGGCGGCAACCCCGCTGGCGGCACGGGCCGGATGCCGCTGCCAAAAATTCATTGCGGCTGCCGATGCCGCATGGCGCGCTTGGCTGGCCGCCGCGTTCCGGGTTTTTTCCACCTTGGCGCTGCTGGCCATACTGGTGGCGAGTTCCATGGCGCTGGCCATGGCCACCTTTAACCCGTTCATCTATTTCAGGTTTTAACCCATACAAAAATGCTGCGCGCCACCAATTCTTCAATCCGCCGGGTCTGGCAATTGCTGTTCAACTTTAAGAAGAACGACGGCCTGCCGCTCCTTTTTCTGCTGCTGATCTTCCTGCCCCTGGCCAACCAGGTCTTCCAGTTCGTCCAGCCGTATCCGCTCGATGAAAAAAGAAGGCTCGCCGAAAAACCGGTTTTCGATTCCCGGCATCCTTTTGCCTATGCCCAGAGTTACGAAGACTATTACAATGATCATTTCACTTTCCGCACCCGCCTGGTCTATTGGAACAGCCTGCTCACCTACAAGGTTTTCCGCGCTTCCGCAAGGGACAACGTGGTCATCGGCAAAAAAGACTGGCTGTTTTTGGGCAACGTCAATCCCTATACCGACGAGATCGATTATTATCGCAACCTGCGGCCATTCACGATGGACGAGCTGCAATACTGGCGGGTCCTTTTGGAGCAAAGGCGGAATTGGCTCAAGCGGCGCGGCATCCACTATATTTTCACCATCGCTCCCAACAAGAGTACGATTTATCCCGAATTCATGCCGAAAGCGGTCGTGAAGATCGCCTCCCGCTCCCGGCAGGATCAATTGATTGACTACCTGAAAAAAAACTCCACCCTGACCGTTCTGGATCTGCGCCCGGCCCTGCTGGCGGCAAAAAAGGATAAATTGGTCTATCACAAGACTGACTCCCACTGGAATGACCTGGGGGGCTATGTCGCCTACAGTGAAATCATCAAAAATTTGGGGCGCTATTACGGCGTTGTTCAGCCGCGTCCCTTCGATCGCTACCAAATCACGAAAACAGGGCCGGTGAGCGGAGACCTGTCGAGCCTGCTCTCCCTGCCCGACATATTTTGGGAAAATCAATGGCAGCTGGAATCGAAGACCCCCCTGCAGGCGCGGGTGCTACCCGCTGACTATCCCGAGCAACGGAACAGGTTCGTGACAATCTCGGTTCACACCTGCGCCAGTGGCGCGCTGCCCGCGGCCCTGATGGTGCACGATTCCTTCGCCCATCAGATGAAGCAGTTTCTTTCGGAGGATTTTTCGAAAATCGTTTACGTCTGGGATTGGTCGCTGGGTTTTTACGAAAAGATCATAAAAAAGGAAAACATTAAAATCGTCATCGACGAAATGGTGGAATACAGTCTGCTGGCCCGCTTTCCCAGCAATCCCCGGAAACTGCGCCGCTAGAAACAAAGAGCCCTGGCGCGAGCGCGTCACGGCAACTGTTTTTTCGCCAGTACCTGTGCTTTCTTTTCTTCCAGGGTTTCCCAGCGCTGATAGGCGGCGTGCAGCTCCTTTTCCAGTTCCTGCAGACGGGCATTGGCGGCAGCAATGGTGTCGCTGCCGCCGCGGTAAAAACCGGGGTCGGCCAGTGACAAAAGCAAGCCTTTTTTCTCCGCCTCCAGTTTCTCCAGCAGCGGCGGCAGGGCTTCCAGCTCCCGTTCTTCCTTGAAACTCATCTTGGCCGTCGCTGGCCGCGGCCTGGGGGGCGGCTTCGGGACGGGCTTCTCGGCAACGGGGGGTGGAATAGCACCGCGCTGGTGCAGCCAATCGTCGTAGCCGCCCACGAATTCCTCGATCCTCCCCTGGCCGCTGAAGACCAGGGTGCTGGTCACCACATTGTTCAGGAAAGCCCGGTCGTGGCTCACCAGCAGCAGCGTCCCCCTGAACTCCAGCAGCAGCTCCTCCAGCAGCTCGAGGGTCTCGATGTCGAGGTCGTT
>JAQUQF010000006.1 GCA_028749105.1 Acidobacteriota bacterium
CTTCTCGAGAATGTACTGGGTGAAAAGCCCGGTGCACAGGAATTGCATGGCCTCCGGCCCCCGGAACCACCGCGCCGGCAGGGAGACGAGGTCGGAAACCCCCCTGTCGCCGGCAAAGCCGGGGGTGAAGTTTTCCCGGGCGAAGGAATATTCGAAAGGGATGTGGCGGAAGCGGTAATCGATCGCCTGGTCGTAGGTGGAGGCGGTGCCGAGGAGGTTGAAGCGGCGGATGTTTCCCAGCAGCCCGGAGGCGGCATAAAATACCAGCAGCGCCCAGATGACGGCATGATATGGGAGACGCAGCTTCCCGATCCTGTTCAGCAGCTGCGGCAAGCCGTGCATCAGGCCGCCGGCGATGATCAATGCGGCGGCCGGCAGCAGGGGCAGGACCATGCGCGTGCCGAAGTAGGAGGTGTTGCCCAGGAGCACGACATAAACGAAGAGGTAGGCGGCAATGAGAATGTCGGTCCGCCGTCGGCTGAAAACGATGGCCAGGAGCCCAATGAGCAGGAAGGCAAACAGGACGGGCCCGAAGCCTTCCAGAATCGTTTTGAAAAAGGCCGAGTAGACCAGCCTCTTTTCGTAGAAGCGGAACGCCGAGTAATGATAGGTGACGAAGCGGTAGGCTTCGCTGATGTTCAGGATGGGATGGACGAGCCAGTTGGGGGCGCCGGCAAAAAAGCCGAGCGCCATGGCCGCCGGTGCCAGCAGCAGGGGCCGCCAAAGCGGCTGGCGGGAACGGCGGCAGGAGACCAGGAAGGCCGGCAGCAGGAAGAAAAGCTCGACTGCGGCATTGTACTTGGCGGCCACCGCCAGCCCGAAGAACAGCGAGGAGAGGAGGAGCCAGCGCCAGCGGGCCTCGCGGTCGTGTTTCAGCGCGTAATAAAGGCTCACGCAGAGCAGCAGGGCCATCAGCGTGTCGGGCTTGAAGATATGGGCATCGAAAACAAGGAAGGCGTTGACGGCCATCAGCAGCGCGGCGGCATAGGCGGCGGCGCGACCGAAAAATTCGCGTCCCATGCGCCACGTCAGGGCGACCAGGGCCGTTCCGGAGAGGGCCGAGACGATCCTGCCCATCTTGAGGATGAAATCGCGGCCCAGGTCCGCGTAGACGAACTGGGCTGGAAACTGGATGACCCCGAAGAAAAGGAGGATTTTCTGGCATATGAAGGAGAGCAAGAAATTGAAATAAAGGAACAGCGGCGGAAAGCCGGGGTAGCCCGGATAGGCGCCGTTGGGGAAGGGATTGTCGTAGAGGTGCAGGGACATCTTCAGCATGACATCTTCGTCGGGGAGCTTGACGCTGTTCCATTGCTGCAGGCGCAGCGCCAGGGCAACGGCCAGGAGCAGCAGCAGGAGCAAAACGTCGATCAGCTTGCGCTTGTCGGTAGGCATCGATCTACTATATACCATAATGGAGCCCCGGCTGTCCATAAACCCGGATTCGCTGAAACGGTATCGGACGTTTGCCCGATCTGCCGGCGGCGATGGCTGGAATACAGGCCCGGGGCGGGTTGGCATTCGCGTGCGGATGTGCTACCCTTGACCGATGAAACAGCGTTTCAAACGGTGCCGCCTGGAAGCAGGCATCCTTTTCTCTTATTTTCTCGTTTCCCTGCCGATCCTCTTCCCCCTTCTGCCCCACTTGTTCAGCCGTTTGCCGTTCGCCTCCAACGGCGATGTCCGCCTCTCCCTGACCATCCTGTTTTCCAACCTGAAGAATATCACCCAGGGCGATTTGCTGAATTTTTACCAGCTGCCCATCGTCTTCCCCTGGTCCCATGTCCTGACGGCCGGGATCAACCTTTTCGGCCAGACCCTGCTGGTCCTGCCGCTCTATCTTGTCCATGTCCGCAATGCCTACTTCCTCTACAACCTCCTGACCTTTTTTTCCTATATTGCGGCCGGGTACTGCGCCTATCGCTTCGTGCGCGAATGGGTGGGCGAACGCTGGATCGCCTGGCTGATCGGGGCTCTGTATATCCTGCTGCCCTACCGGGTCCACAATATCCCCCAACTGAACCTGATGTTCAGCTTTGCCATTCCCCTTACCCTCCTGTTTTTTGTCCGTTTTCTTAAAACCGGCAGGAAAAAGGACCTGGCCTTCTTTTTGCTCGCGTTTCTTTGCCAGTTTTTGTTCGATCTCTCCATGGGCATTTTCTTGGGAATTGCCCTGTTTTTTTTATTCCTGGCCTGGCAGGTTCTTTGCGGTCTCCAGCCCCGCCGCTCCTGGCTGCTTCTGGCGGCGGCGGCCGTCCTGTTCGCCATCGGCGTGACGCTGATCTTTCTCCCGTACCTGAACCCGAAGACCTCGTTTTCCATCATTGACGAGATCCGCTCCATCCCGGACTATGCCTTCCATTCGCCGCTGAGCTTCTACAACAACTGGTCCTACCTGCTGCTGTTCGCCAAGCGCATCGTCTGGCACCATCCGCCGTTTTCCCCGGGGATCAGCATCTTTCTTTTTTTCATGCTTGCCTTCGTCCCCTACCTGGAGACGCGGCGGCAAAAGGCCGCGGCCCTGGCCAGTTCGGCTTTCCTGATCCTTCCGGCCCTGGCCCTTCCCTTCGCCGTGACCCGCCTGCCGTTCATCCTGCTGAACCGGATTTGCGGCTGGACGCTCCTCTTGTTTCTCCTGAGCCTCATTCCGCTCCTTTTCCTGGTCCGCAAAAAAGCCCCGCGCGCGCTGCAGCTGCTGACGGCCACCTGGATGATCCTGCAGTTCTTTTCCAGCCAGGTCAGCCTGCCTTTCTTCAACCTGTTCCAGGGCCTGGCCCGCCTGTTCCCGTTTCTGCTGCGCACCCGCTTCATCCGCAGCGAGTACATTCTGCTGCTGCTTTTCCTGACGATTTCCGCCTTCGGCTTCTCCTATTTCTTCAAGCGCTACCAAGGGAAAAAGGTCCTGTTGGCGCTGGTGCTGCTGTTCGTCTTCGTCGAACGTGTCCGCTGGCCGGTGATCCCGGACAGCCTGGAGGGGGACCGCCAAAGCACCCGGGTGTTCTATCGCTCGCTCGCCCCCTATCCCGGCCATTACGGGCTCCTGGAGCTTCCTTCCTATCCGCTGTATTCCAACCATTATCCCCTGTTCACCATGTACCACGACAAGCACACCTATCATGGGCTGATCAACTACCTGGGCGATTACTGCGAACTGGCCGGCAACCCCCGGCTGCAGGGAGCCAGCGGGTTTGCTGGCTTGGGCGATCCACAATTCACCCAAATGCTGAAAGCGAACGGCCTGCGCCTGATCCTGCTTTTCAGGGAGAAGATATTCACCGAGAGCAATGAGGGCCAGAAGTCCTGGCTGGAATTGAAAAGAACCATTCGTCGGGGAGAGAACCTGAAACTGTACGAAAAGGTCGAAATGACCCCAACCGGGATCCTGCTGGTCCTGAACGAGCGGGAAAAGGGGCCGAAGATCCGCTATTTACTCCCTCATTATTCCCTGCGCGGCAAAAAAAGACTTGTCTGCTCCATCGATGCCCATCAGGAGACTGCGGCCGAATTCCTGTTCAATGGCAGGCCGGTCAAGCGTCAAGCTCTCCAAGCCGGAGCACGGAACACGATCCGGGTCGGACTGGAAGGCCTGCCCCTGGAAATGCAATTCAACTATCTGGAGATACGCTCCGGTCCCTCTTTGGAATTGATCAAGGTGCGGATCGAGTAGGGGACACGCGCTCCTCAGAGCCAGCTGTTTTCCCGGTACCAGGCGATCGCCCGCGCCGCTCCGCTGCGAAAATCGGTCAGCGGCTCATAGCCGAGTTCCCTCTTTGCCCGGGCCGAGGACATCGCCTTGGGATCGAGGAAGAAAGAAAGCTTGCCGCGGTTCAGGGGCGCCTCCGACCCGAACAGGCCGAATGCTTTCTCCAGGACCACGGCGGCCGCCATGGCGAGCCCCTTGGGCAGCTTGAACCGCGGGCCGGGAACGCCGCAGGCCGCGGCCACGATGCGGGTCATCTCCTCCGGGGTCAGAATCTCGTTGCCCGCGAGGTGATACATGGCGCCCGGACGCCCCTTGCGGGCAACGAGCAGGGCTCCGGCCGTGAGGTCGTCGATATAGACGGGGGTCTGCCGGCCCGGCGCGCCGGCGATGAGGGCGGAATGCCGGCGACAGACGGAACGGATGAACTTGAAGGTGCGGCGGTCGCCGGGACCGTAGACCCAGCCGGGCCGGATGATGACGACATCGAGTCCCTTGGCCGCGGCCTGGCTGGCGGCCTTTTCGGCCTCCAATTTCGATTTGTCGTAAAGGGTGCGGGGGGCCGGGGGGTACTCCTCGTCCGCCGTGGCGCAGGCTTCAACGGCGCCCAAAACCCCGATCGAGCTGAAATGGACGACGCGGCCGACGCCCTCGTTCCGGGCGGCCGCCAGGACCGCTTCTGTGCCGCCGACGTTGATTTCCCGGAACGCATGCGGGTCGGTCACGACCGACCCGACGGCAGCGGCCAGATGGAATACGACGTCAACGCCGGCCATCGCCGTTTCCAGAGCCGCCTCGTCCAGGATGTCGCCGGTTACGGATGCCACGCCATTCGTTTCGGCAAGCGGCGTTTTGTGAATATAGGCACGGACATCCCAGCCGTTTGCGTGCAGGGCGCGGACCAAATGGCTGCCGATGAATCCCGACGCGCCCGTGACTAATGTCCGCATCGCATCCTTGACCGCAGCCCGTAAGCGGAAGCCGCCGGGATGGGGATTTTTAAAATCTCATGACCACGCCGATGCCCATCTCCAATCCACCGAGGTCGAGCTGATCGGTTCCGTCCGGCAGCACTTCCGCCAGGGTTTTCTTGACGCTGTTGTACTTGAGAAAAACCTCGCCCTGGAGATTGCGGAAATGCTTGACATGCAAATAGGTGCCGCCCTGGAAAAAGAAGCCGCTGGCACTGTCTTTGGTGTCTGCCAGGTCGCTTTCGCCTTCGATCGTCTCCTTGTAGGAATAAAAATTGAGCCCGGCGCCTACGAACGGCTCGAGAAAGCTCTTTTTCGGGAAACGGTAGCGCAGGCCGACCGAAACGGGGTTCATTTTGAATTTGACGAGATTCTCGAAATAGGTCGTCTTGTTCTCCAAGGTGAGAGCCTTATAAGAAGCCCAAACATCTACATTATACATGACATGGATCGACGCTTCGATTCCCGGGATATTCTTGAAGCTTTCGCCGAAGAAATCCTTCAAATTCTTGTCTTTGATGGAAAAGCGTCCGAAGGTCAACCCCACCCGGAATTGGTTTCCTATTTTGAAGGATGGTTTTTTCGCTTTTGCCGGTGTTTCTGGCTTGACTTCGGGTTCAGTGGCGATTTTTTCCTTTTGAACCGCTTCCTTTTCCTTCAGTTCGGCCAGGGCCTTGGCCATTTCTTCCTCGTTGACAATGCGGATCTTCTTGCCGTCTACCAGGCAATCGAGCCCGGAAACGATCAGTGCGTCGCCGGCGAATAGGCCTTTTTCGACCATGGTCTTGCCCGTATTGCTTGCGACTATGGACACGTACACTTTTTTGGCTTTTTTCTTTTCGGCCACATAGACGAAATTGCCCAGGCTGTCTTCCTGAACGGCCGCGCTGGGAATGACGATGACTTCGGCGTGCTCGGCCTTGAGCTTCTTGAAGGTGAAGCGGGCGCCATCCTTGATCTGGTTCGCCTCGTTGTTCATCCGCAACGTGACCTGGGAGTCGCTGAGGGCGCTGACTTCCGCCTCGAACTCAGCGCTGGGGCCCTCGGTTGCGCCGCTGAACCTGTCGCCCACGGCCAGTGAGCCCTTGTCGGCGGCGGCCAGGGGTATCTGAAACAGCATCTGCCGGGGATTGGTGATCTCCATCAGCAGGGCATCGGCGGCCATCTCGCTGCCGGCAGCCATGACCAGGCGCACGATCCCGGCCACGGGCGCCTTGACGGCCACATTGGACTGGCTTTTTTTGGCATTCAGCAGGTCCAGCGCCTTCTGGTATGCTGCGGCGGCCGATTGAATGGCCTTTTCGCTTTTTTCCTTCCAATTCTGGCGCGCGGTCAGGATCTTTTTCGCCTTGGCGGCGTCAGCCTCCAGTTGCTTGATTTCTTTATTCAGGCCGGCGTTCAGCACGGCCAGGTCCTGGCCGGCATCGACCAGGCTGCCTTCGCTTACCTTGAGCTCGGAAAGGACGCCGGCGACCGGGCTGTTGATCGCCACGATCTCCGACTGTCCTTTGCCTGAAAAAACCTGGTATTCCTGGAAATTCGTCGCCTTAACGGTTTCAATGGTCACGGCCACCTTTTTGGGGCATGGCGTTCCGGCTTTGTTCTCGGCCGGCAATGCGTTTCCAGCCGCTATGGCCGCTATGGCCAAAACCAAAATAGATGTGCCTGCTTTTTTAAGGTTCATCCTTCAGCCTCCACTGTTTTTTCAACCGCAATTCTCAAAGGGATTTGATTTTTGCATAAATGGCCCGACTTGTCAATACGAACAGAACGATTTTGCCCAGATGCATCGGCATCATTACTCCGCTCAACTCTCCAAATTTTGCTTGGAGTCAAATCACGCTCATATTTGCTGGCAAGCAACTTGACAATTTGGGCTGGCTCATCCTATAATGCAATCATGCTCAAACGATCGATAGTACTGGCAATACTCTGGTCAGCCGTTTTCAGCGGGCTTGTTCTCGCCGGCGCGGAGAACATCTCCAATTCCTCGTCTGTTTCAAGGGATGTCAGCGTGGCCATCAATTCGTCCGGGGAAATCGGCGCCATCTGGATTGAAAACCAGTCCCTGTTTTTTTCCATCTGCCGCAACGGCGAGTGGTCGACTCCGGCCGACATCCCCGGTCAGTCGGGAAGCAACGCCTATCCCTGCATCGCCAAGGGAGTCAATGGCGGGTTCGTCGCGGCCTGGCACGATCTGAGGAACGATTGCATCCGCTTTTCCCAATATCAGGGTTCCTGGTCGACGCCAATGACCGTTTCGCAGGTCGGCGGCTACCAATTGGGCTGGCCCGCGATCACGACGACCAGTAACGGCCGCATCGCGGTTGGCTGGATGCGGGGAAACCCGACGAACCTGGATATCTACGTGACGATTTTTCATAACGGCTGGTCAACCCCGGAGAACGTCTCTGACACGCCGTTCAGTTCCAAGTATTGCGACCTGGCCAGCGGCCCGAATGGCGAGGTCTATGTCGTTTTCCAGGATAACCTCTGGATCAATGAAACGGACTACTTTGCCACGATGATCTGCAATGACCGCGGCAACGGCAGATGGACCCAGCCGGAGATCATCGACAATCTCAATGCCTGGACCTTCCGGCCGGTGGTGGCGGTCAATTCCCGGAACGACATCCTCTCCTGCTTCTATTTTCTGCAGGGGTCCAGTTACTTTTCGGTGTCCCGCGTGAACGGCGAGTGGCAGGACCCGCAGGCCATTTCCGACATGGGAGACCACCATGACCACGATTTATATTTTTCAGATGCCTGCCCTTATGGAAATGACGGTTTCCTCTATATCTACCGCGATGTCGGCTACAATGTCGTTTACACCGTTGTCCGCAATGGTAGCATAGGCGATGCCGTCCCCCTGACCAGCAGCTATGACAGCTATCATCCAGCGATCGATTACAGCTCATCCGTCGGTGCCGTCGCCGCCTGGTGCGAGAACGGCGAGGTTTTCGCCAGCATTTTCGATCCTCAGGATACAACGCCGCCAAATCCGCCGTCGGATCCCAATGCCAAGCCTTTGCCTCCGCTTGGCGTGGAAGCCGATTACCGGAACGTCACCTTGGTGGCCTTGAACCTGAACACGGAATTGATCGTCAACCGCAACCTGTTCACCGTCCAGTATTATCGCAGGCTCACCTGGGAATTTGACTCCAGCTGGACCAGCTGGAATATCGCCCTGGCCAAATACCGCATATACCGCAAGCCAAAGACGGCCGCTTCCTGGGAGTTCCTGGCCGAGGTCGACCCGTCGGTTCTGGCCTATATCGACACGAACGGGGTCAGCGCCGAGGACCGTTTTGATTACCAGGTGCGCGGGGTCGATAATTTCGGCAACGATTATTACGCGTACAACCGCCTGCGCTGGGCGCCCAATCCGGTCAACGCCGACAAGAAGATCACGGTGCAAACCTATAACATCTATCGCAAACTGAGCGGAGAATCCTTTGAAAGCTATGCCTTATGGCAAGCCGTCGACGCCGCGACCAACTCCCTGGAGGATCACTCGGACGAGATCCGCCGGCAAACCCAGTACGACTACGCGGTGACCGTGGTCAGCAACAAGGCCAAGGAGAGCGACAAGGCCGAGGCCTATAAGATCACCGGCGCGGCGATCAGGGCCAGAAAGCGCTGATTCTGGATCTGCCGCTGGCCGGCCTCACGGCATGCGCATGCGCACAATCCGTTTCAGGTATTCCGTGGGCACTCCGCCCAGGGTGGGGCGGCGGATGCGATCGCAGGCCGAGCATGTCGGCGGAACGGCCGTTTCCCCGGCGGCAAAGGCCTGCCGCAGAACCTGCATGGGCGAGCCGTTCCATATTTCCAGCAGTGTTTTTTCTCTAGCGCTGCCCAAGGGCATACTGCCGAAAAAGTCCTGGGCGCAGGGCAAAACCTCGCCATTGAAAAGAACCAGCAAGGCGTTCCAGGGAAACGTGCAGGCGTAGAACGTGCCTTTGCTTGCCGGCGAATCCAGGTAGCCGGCCCAATTATGGGATTTCTTGATGACCAGCTCGTCCAGCCCCAATTTTTTGAAGCGCTCAATGAATCCGCGGCGCTCGTTTCCATCGGCGGCAGCGGGAAGCTCCATCATTTCAATGGTCAGCCTGGGATGGTTCTGCTGCCGGCGGCGGCGCTGCTCCAAGAACCCGGCAATGTTGCCGGTCACCTGCTCGAAGCTGGCGCCGCTGCGGTTCTTTTCGTAGGTTTCGGCGCTGAAGCCGTCGAAGGACACGGAGAGCCGCTGCAGCGGCGAGGAGAGAATCTCTTCGTTGATTTTTCCCTTCAGCAGCGTGGCGTTGGTATGCAGCCGGCAGGAGAGCCCCGTCCCGGCGGCGTAGCGGATGAAGCGCCCCGCTTCGGGATGCAGCAGCGTCTCGCCGCGGTGGTGCAGGTTGACCTCGAAGGCGAAGGCGCGGCCCTGGTCGATCACATTCCGGAAAAGGGCCCAGTCCATGTCGCCTTTCTGCCCGGCGGGCAGGTCCTTGTTGGGGCAGAAGGCGCAGCGCAGGTTGCAGCGCGAACTGATTTCCACCCACAGGCGCAGGGGCGGGGAAGGGACGACCGGATCGCGGCGGCGGTAGCTGCGGTATAGCGATGCCAACCTTTTATAATATGCCCACTTGCCGTTCATGATGATGGTTCAATGCCGCTCCCATTGTAGGCTTCCCGCCGCAACGGGTCAAGCCCGCAATTGACAAATGCCGCCCCCGGAGATAAGATCGGCCCATGGCAAGCCCGACGACCGTTCCCTGGCAGCTGCGCATGTTCCGCCGCTCGCTGAAAAAGCGGATGAAGGTCCGGGCGCTGAAAGGATTCCTGGGCGGCGGCGCCGACCGGAAATGCCTGCTGGTCACCTGCGGCGACAACAACGGCGCGATCAATTTCCATTTGCGCGGCAGCGGCGGCGACTGGGCGTGGGCCGAGTTCGAGGATGAAGCCCGCCCCGACATGGAGGCGCTGCTGGGCGCCCCGGTCCATCTCCTGGACAAGGAATCCTGTCGCCTGCCTTTTCCCGACGGCCATTTCGACCTGCTGGTCAGCATCGACGTCCACGAGCACCTGCAGCATCCCGAGCGGCTGGCCGCCGAGTTTTTCCGGGTTCTGAAGCGCGGCGGCCGTGCCGTGGTGACCACGCCCAACGGCGACGAGCGCAAGTTGGTGGTGCGCCTGAAGCGCTGGACGGGGATGAACAACCTTGAATACGGCCACGTGCGCACCGGCTTCACCATCCCGGACCTGGAGGCCTTGCTCGGTGCTGCCGGCCTGCGGCCGGGCCGCACCGCCTCCTACGCCAAGTTCTTCACCGAATTCCTGGAACTGGCCATCAACTGGGTCTACGTGAAGGTCCTCTGCCGCGGCCGCGCCCCGGGTTCGGGCATCGCTCCCAGCAGCCTGAAAAAGCTGCAGGCGGTGAAAAAAAGTTACTTTTTTTACGCTATGCTCTACCCCTTGTTCTGGGCGTTTTCGCAACTGGACCGTCTGCTTTTTTTCAACCGCGGCTACGCCGTCATTGTCGAGGCCGGGAAATAGCCGCGCCGCGGGTTACCCGGGGTTGTCGGCCGTGAGTTCGCCGACCCGGCGCGCGACGGCGCGGATCTCGCCGGCCAGGCGGCGATAGGCGCCCAAGAACTCGTCCAGGAACGGAAAAGAGGCGCGGTAGCTGGCGGCGAGGCTGAAGACCATGCGCTGATCAGGGTCGGCCCCATGGCCAATGGCGTTCTTTTTCAAGAGGTTGAATTCGTCGAATGGCGCCGCGCCCGGCAGCGGCTCCTTCCATTTCCGCTCCAGTGCCTGCAGGCGGCGCAGCTCCCTGTCGGACACGCCGGCGTGGAACATGGCCCGGGACAGGGATTCATCATCTTGAATGGTCCGCTTCTCCAGCTCGCTGGCGAGCCGGTCGGCCTGCTCGAAGCAGGTCAGCGCCCGGTCGTATTCGTCCTGAAAGGTGTGGCCGATCTCCAGGGTCATGCCCAGCACGAAATTCCCGACCAGGACCTGGAATTCCCCGATCTGCGCATCCGCAGCGGGTCGTTGCAGCAGGTCGCGCAGGAATTCCAGGCGCTGCCTGGCAGCGCCGACTGGCAGGAGGTGGCGCACCTTGCTGAAGGCTTGAGCGCTCAGGTAGTCGGGGAACAGCCGGTCCTTGCCCTCGCTGATGGCCACGATGCGCGCCAGCGCCTCCTCGGTCATGGCGGCACGGATCTTTTCCTCATCGCAGCAGGTGATCCCCGCGGGCATGACCTCCTGGGCGGGGGAGACGAAGGCCGTGCTGAAAAGGCCGAGCAGGAAAATAAGCGCGAACGCAGGGCGCATCCTGGGCCATTGTAGCGGATGCGCCGCCTGTAATCAATCCCGCCGCCCGCCGCCGGCCAACGGCGTTGACTTTTGGCTGCTTTTCGTTTATAGTTTTTTTTCCGAATACTTTTCGTTAAGGAGCGATTCAATGAATATCAAGCATCAAAAAACAAGACAAGTTTTGGATCTTTTCGAAAGGATCAGCGCCATTCCGCGCTGCTCCAAGCACGAGGAAAAGATCGGCGCCTTCCTGCTGGACTGGGCCGGGAAAAACGGGCTAAAGGCCAGAAAGGACAAGGTCGGCAATGTGCTGATCAAGGTCCCGGCCACGCCGGGATATGAGAAATCGGGAACCGTCGTCATCCAGGGACACATGGACATGGTCTGCGAGAAGACGGCCGACTCGCCGCACGACTTCGACAAGGACCCCATCCGTTTTGTTTTTGAAGGCGATTGGCTGAAGGCCGATCACACCACCCTGGGCGCCGACAACGGCATCGCCCTGGCCATGGCCATGACCATGGCCATGGACAAGACCGTCGCCCACCCGCCGCTGGAGCTGCTCTTCACCATCGACGAGGAGACCGGCCTGACCGGCGCCAACGCACTGCAGGGCGATTTCATCGAGGGCAAGATCCTGCTCAACGTCGATTCCGAGGACGAGGGCGTATTCACCGTCGGCTGCGCCGGCGGACGCGACACGCGCATCAGCCTGGCAGTCCACTACGAGGATGCCCCCGAGGGCTTCGTCATGGCCCGCCTGAAAGCCGGCGGCATGACCGGCGGCCACTCCGGGGTCAATGTCAACGAGGAGCGGGCCAATGCCATCCGCGTCCTGGTGCGGACGATCATGCAGGTGCGCAAGGAGCATGATGCCCGCCTGGCCGACATCTCCGGCGGCACCGCCCACAACGCCATCCCCCGCGATGCCTGGGCCGACATCTTCATCCCGCGCGACAGCTTCAAGACGATCGAGAAGATCGTCGCCGACATCGAGGCGGTCTTCAAGCACGAGTTCAAGAAAACCGACCCCGGCATGAAGATCAGCGTCGAGCTCCAGCTCGAGACCATGGGCAAGCGCCCGCTGAACACGGCCGACAGCGGCCGCATCCTCGACTTGCTGATCGCGCTGCCCCACGGCGTGGCCGCCATGTCCACCGAGATGAAGGGCCTGGTGGAGACCTCCAACAACGAGGCCAGCGTCAAGATCGCCAACAGCAAGCTGGAGATCGTCACCAGCCAGCGCAGCTCGGTCATGTCGCGCCTGAACGCCCTCACCTGGCGCATCGAAGCCCTGGCCCGCCTGGCCGGCGCCGACGCCGTCAGCGGCGGCGGCTACCCGGCGTGGCAGCCCAACCTGCAGTCGCCGCTGCTGGCGCGCTGCAAGGACGTCTACCGCAAGCTGTTCGGCAAGGAGCCGCACGTGGAGGCCATCCACGCCGGCCTGGAGTGCGGCATCATCGGCGACAAGAAGGAGGGCATGGACATGATCTCCTTCGGCCCGACGCTGAAGAACCCCCATTCGCCCGACGAAAAGATCCAGGTGGAGTCGATCGGCAAGGTCTGGGACTTCATGGTGGAGCTGCTGAAAAGCCTGAAGTAATCCGACAGCGCCGCTGGCATTGACCGCCCCGATTGAATTCAGTAGAATAGATCCATGAAAAGAAGAACATTCTTCAGGAACGGCATGCTGGTTTCCTCGGGGCTGCTGATGGCCCCGCTTGCCCGCGCTCAGGCCAAGCCTTCTGCCGCGCCCCTGGCTGCGGGTCCGTCTCGCCCCGCCTCGACGGGGCAGGTGGTCCAGGTCAGGGGCGCCTCGCCCTACGAGATCACCAAGCGGGCCGTGGCCGAGATCGGCGGCATGGGCAAGATCGTCTCCCGGGGCGACGTGGTCATGGTCAAGCCCAACATCGGCTGGAACCGGACGGAGGAGCAGGCCGCCTGCACCAATCCCGAGGTGCTGCGCGCCGTCATCGAGCTCACTTTCGCCGCCGGGGCGAAGAAGGTCATTGTCATGGACAACACCTGCCACAAGGCAGAGGACTGCTACCAACGCAGCGGCATCGAGGCCATGGCCCGCAAGGCGGGGGCCGAGGTGCGCTTCAGCGACGAGAACCGCCTGGCTGTCCACGACTTCAGGGGCGAAGCGCTCGGGAAATGGCCAGTGTTCCGGGACCATCTCGAGGTGGACAAGTTCATCAATGTGCCCATTCTCAAGCACCATGGCAGCTCCGGCCTGACCATGGCCATGAAGAACCTCTACGGCATCCTGGGCGGCAACCGCGGCAAGCTGCACCGCGACATGGGCGAGAACATCGCCGACGCGGCCAACGGCTTCCGCAGCCACTTGGTGGTGATCGATGCCTGGCGCGTTCTGATGCGCAACGGCCCGGTGGGCGGTCGGCTGAGCGATGTCGAACTGCGTCAGACCGTTTTCGCATCCACGAATATCATGCACGCCGACGTCGCCGCCGCGACGCTGTTCGGGCGTGACGCCAGGGAAGTGGAATTCCTGCAGGCGGCCTTCGCCCGGAAAATGGGCGAGATCGACATCGCCAGGGTGCCGTTGAAGGCCCTGGCCATCTGAGCTTCGTGGACAGCAAAAGAGGCAAGCGACTGCAGCGCCTGCGCATTTTCAGCCAGGTGCTTTTTATCTGGATATTCTTCTACCTGCTGGTGAAAAGCGGCGGTGCCGAGATCGCGCACCTCCCCCAGACCGGCCTGTTTTTCTATCTGGATCCGCTCTTCCTGTGGGTCAACCTGCTCTCCGGCCGTTTTCTCCATGCTTTCCTGCTGGCGTTGATTCCGCTGTTCCTGACCCTGGTCCTCGGCCGCTTTTTCTGCGGCTGGGTTTGTCCGCTGGGCGGCTTGCACCAGTTCTTTTCCTGGCTGGGCTGGCGGCGCAGCCGCAAAAAGGCGTCGGTCGCGCATGGGCCGCTGCGCCTCAAATACCTGCTGCTGATCGTCCTGCTAATCGCCTCCCTTTTCGCCAGCCAGCTGTTGGGCTGGCTCGACCCGTTTTCGCTGCTGACGCGCAGCGTTGCGACCGTCGTGCTGCCGGGGGGCAATTTCCTGCTGCAACACGCCCTGCAATCGGGCGGTCAGGATGCCGGCTGGGCGGGCAAGGCCGTGCGGCCGTTGTACGAATTCAGCCGCCGCTCCCTGCTCACGGTAAGGCAACGGACGTTTCTGCAGCCGGCCGCCATCGGTCTCCTCTTTTTCGGCCTGCTGCTGCTCAATCTGCGGCGCCGCCGTTTCTTCTGCAATAGTCTGTGCCCGCTGGGCGCCTTTTACGGTTTCCTGGCCCGCTTTTCCCTTTTGCGCCTGGCTGTCAACGAAAAATGCCGCAAGTGCAACGCCTGCGCCGATCACTGCACCTACAACGGCAGCCCCTACCAGGACTACCTCAAGTCGGAATGCGTCCTCTGCGGCAACTGCCTGGTCGACTGTCCCGCGGCGGCCATCGATTTCCGCATCCAGCTCCCCGGCGCCGGCAAAAGGCCTGCCCTGGACCTGGGACGCCGCCGCCTGCTGGGCGCGGCCGGCTGCGGCCTGGTCGTTGCCGCCCTGCCGCAGGTTGCCGTTTCGCGCCAGGCCAAGGCCCACCCCTTCATCCGCCCGCCGGGTGCCGTAGCGGAAAAGGAGTTCCTGAAAAAGTGCGTCCGCTGCGGGGCCTGCATGCAGGCCTGCCCGACCAATGCCGTGCAGCCTGCCGTTTTCCAGGCCGGCCTGGAAGGCCTCTGGACGCCGCTGCTGCTGCCCGCCAGCGGCTACTGCGAATACGAGTGCAACCGCTGCACCCAGGTGTGCCCGACCCATGCGCTGGCCAGCCTGACTCTGGAAGAGAAGAAACAGTTCAAGATCGGCACGGCCGTCGTCAATCGCAGCACCTGCTACACGTATGCCGACGGCTACAACTGCGCCGTCTGCGAGGAGCATTGCCCGGTTCCCGAGAAGGCGATCCGCTTGCGCGCGGTCGAGGTGCAGGGCTTCCGCGGCCGGCTGAAAAAGGTCGATCAGGTCTATGTCGTCCCCGACCTGTGCATCGGCTGCGGCATCTGCGAAAGCGTCTGCCCGCGCACCGACGCGCCGGCCATCCGCGTCGGCGCCGAGGAGGAGCAGCGGGAAAACCCCTACGGCTGAAGGCCGCAGCCGGCGCCGCCGCTATTGACTTGGCGGGCGAAATGGGGTAATTTGAGGCCTTGAGGAAGCCAATGAAAAAATCAATCCTGTGGATCGTCCCGGCGTTGGCGCTGCTTCTGCTGGGGCAGGCCGGCTGCAGCAAGAGCAGCGAGGCCAAGATCCGCGTGACCAACAGGAGCGCTGTGGAGATGAAGGTTGCGATCAACGAACTCTTTACCACGCTCGCGGCCGGTGCTGCGGACACCATCACCATGACCTGGCCCGGGCGGGACAGCCTGGATGTGACCATGATGTATTATCCCACCGGCAAATCGGGGCAGGCCAGATACCAATACCTTGAACTGTTCAGCGGCGATGTGCTCGAAGTCAACCTCACGTTCGACTGAGGACAGCCCCATGACAGGACGCAACGACAGCAAGCTGGTGCTCGCCTCCGACCATGCCGGCTTCGAATTGAAGGAAACCGTCAAGGCAGAGATGCTGCGGCAGGGGAGGAGTGTCGAGGATTGCGGCACCCATTCGCCGCAGCCGGCCAACTGGGCCGAATACGGCGCCCTGGCGGCGGCGAAGGTCGCGGCCGACCCGGAGCATATCATGGGAATACTGGTGTGCGGCTCGGGCATCGGCATGTCGATCGTGGCCAACAGGTTCCCCGGCGTGCGCGCCGCGCTCTGCCACAACGAGGACGCGGCCCGTCTGGCCCGCCGCCACAACAACGCCAATGTCCTCTCCCTGGGCGCGCGCGTGGTGGACGCGGCGTCCGCCCTGCGCATCGTCGCCGTTTTCCTCGAGACTGCCTTCGAGGGCGGGCGGCACCAGGTCCGCCTCGACTACCTGCGCGACCATGTAGAGAAGAAAGCTTTCTAAAATACATTCCGTCAACACCAGGAGGTCATATGCCAGTGGATACGAAAGACATTTTCGACATAGTCGGCAAGCAGAACGAGTGGCGGGGGAAGCAGTGCGTCAACCTGATCGCCAGCGAGAACACCCCCAGCCCGGCGGTGCGCTCGATCCAGCTCAACGACTTCATGGGGCGTTACGCCGAGGGCCATCCCAACACCTCCGACAAGATTAACCGCTACTACCAGGGGACGCGCTACATCGACGAGATCGAGACCATGGCCGCCAGGGAAATGAAGGAGCTGTTCGGCTGCGCCCAGGCCGAGGTGCGGCCCTACAGCGGCAACAACGCCAACACGGCCATCGCCATGGGTTACCTGCGCGGCGGCGACGCGGTCATCGCCAATTCCACCGATGCCGGCGGCCATATCAGCCACAACTTTTTCGGCATCATGGGACGGCGCATCCAGACGCGCGGCCAGGTGCTGAAGCCGGGCAAGGAAAATTCGGTCAATCTCCACTTCTTCCCCCTGACCGCCGACCGCTACCATATCGACGTGCAGAAATCGATCGAACTGGTCGAGAAGGTCAAGCCCAACCTGCTGGTCATGGGCAAGAGCCTCTACCTCTTCCCCGATCCGGTCAAAGAGCTGGTTCCCGTCTGCCGCCAGCTGGGGATCCCGATCCTTTATGACGGTGCCCACGTGCTGGGCCTGATCGCCGGCGGCCAGTTCCAGGACCCGCTGGCCGAAGGGGCGACCTGGCTGACCGGCAGCACCCACAAGACCTTCCCCGGTCCCCAAAGGGGAGTCATCCTGGGCAACCTGGACGCCGAGGGCGAGAAAAAATACTGGTCGGCCGCCGACCGCGGCGTCTTTCCCGGCACCTCCAGCAACCACCACCTCTACAGCCTGCCGGCCCTGCTGGTCGCCGTGCGCGAGATGAAGACCTACGGCAAGGCCTATGCGGCCCAGATCTGCAAAAACGCCGTGGCCCTGGCCAAGTCCATGGAGGCCTGCGGCATTCCGGTGGAAGCCAGGGAGTTCGGCTACACACGCTCGCACCAGATCGCGGTCAATGTCTCTTCATTCGGCGGCGGCGTCAAGGCGGCCCTGGCGCTGGAAGCCAACGACATCATCTGCAACTACAACATGCTCCCCGGCGACAGCGACGCCCAGAACCCCTCGGGCCTGCGCATTGGCACCCCGGAGATGACACGCTTCGGCATGAAGGAAAAGGACTTCGCCGAGCTGGGCGAGCTGATGGCCGAAGCCATCAAGGGCAAGACGGTCAAGGACAAGATCAACCAGCTGCGCTCGCGCTTCCTGGAAATGCAGTACGTGTAGGGCGCAAGGGATAAATCAGCCCCGATGACCGATCTCAAGTACATCGCCGTGGAAGGACTGGTCAAATCCGGAAAAACGAAGCTTGCCCGGATCCTGGCCGAGGAATTCAAGGCCCGCCTGTTCCTTGACAATCAGGGCGTGCATCCAGCTGAGAATCAGGCCCGACCCGGCCTCGCGAGCCAAGGCAACCCCTTCCTGAACGATTACTATGATTCCTTCTCCTCCAGCTACAACCCCATGGCCCTCAAGACCCAGCTCATCTTCCTGATCAACCGCTTCAACCAGCAACTGGAGATGAAGCAGAAAGACCTTTTTCAAAAGACCATGGTCTCCAACTACATCTTCTACAAGGACGGCATCTACGCCCACACCGTGCTCAATGACGAGGACCTCGACATTTACAAGCGCATCCTGGGCATTTTTGCCGAAAAGATCCACCCCTGCAACCTGGTCGTCTACCTGCAGACTTCGTTCGCCGAGATGCTGCAGCGCATCCACAAGCTGGGGAGCGAGCACGAGAAGCGGGCGCCGACCGAGTACTGGCGCGAGATCTTCGAGGCCTACAATTATTACTTCTTCAACTACAAGCTGTCGCCGCTGCTGGTGGTCAATGTCGAGAAGATCGACTTCAGCAGCCGCAGGGACATCGATGGCCTGATCCGGGAGATCAAAAATCACAAGCAGGGGAACAGCTACTATGCCCCGGCCTGAACTGGAAAAGAAGACGGTGCTGACCCTGGGTCAAAAGAAGGCCCGCGGCGAAAAGATCGCGGCGGTGACCGCCTATGATTTCCCGACGTCGCGGCTGGCCTCGGAGGCGGGCATCGACCTGATCCTGGTCGGTGATTCACTGGGCATGGTGCTGCAGGGGCGCGCCAACACCCTGAAGGTGACCATGGATGAGATGGTCTACCATACCTCCATGGTGGCCCGCGCCGAGCCGCTTTCGCTGGTGGTCAGCGACCTGCCCTACGGCTCTTTCCACGGCAGCGTGGAAAAGAGCGTGGAGAATGCCTGCCGCTGCATCAAGGAAGGGGGGGCCGAGGCGGTGAAGCTGGAGGGGGGGGGCAAGCGCTTCAGAGTGATCGAGGCCCTGCTCGACGCCGAGGTGCCGGTGCTGGCCCACCTGGGGTTGACGCCGCAGTCGGTGCACGCGCTGGGCGGCTTCAAGGTGCAGGGCAAGCTGCGGGAGAAGGCGCGCGAGATCTACCAGGACGCCCTCGACCTGGAGAAGCTCGGCGTTTTTGCCATTGTGCTGGAGTCCATCCCCCAGGAGTTGGGGAGGAAGAGCAGCGCCGCACTGCGCATCCCGACGATCGGCATCGGCGCCGGCTGCGGCTGCGACGGCCAGATCCTCGTCTTCCAAGACCTGGTAGGCTTCACCAGCCTCTACCTGCCCAAGTTCGTGCGCCAGTACGCCGATACCCGTTCGCTGTGGCTCGGCGCCCTGCAGCGCTACGTCGGGGACGTCCAGGGCGGCAGTTTCCCAAGCGACTCCGAAAGCTACCACCTGAACCTGGACATCGAAGAATTCTTCAAATGAAGACCTGCCGGACCATCGCCAGCTTGCGCCGGGCCCTGGCCGCTGCCGGAGACAGGCCGGTCGGTTTCGTGCCGACCATGGGCTTTCTTCACGAGGGGCACCTCAGCCTGGTGCGGGCCTGCCGCAAGGAAAATGAACTCGCCGTCGTTTCCATCTATGTCAAC
>JAQUQF010000154.1 GCA_028749105.1 Acidobacteriota bacterium
CCGATCTCAGGTTTTTTTAATCATGTTTACCTCCAATAAATTAAAATACATGGAGTAGTTAGCAATATTGATGCCAACTCTAAAACCATCTATTATCGGCTATTTACGGTTCTTCCTTTTCAATATTTTGTGCTGCGGTCGGTTAAATCCTTTAAATTTCCATTTAATTGAACTATGCCACGCAACGGACAACGCCAAGCCAAACCTGGATTTCACCTGCCAGCAACCTGCTTTTTTATTGAGGACTTTTAGCGAATGCCGATCAGTGCTTTTCCAGGCGGGCGATCAGCTTTTCCCCGGCCCGGGTATAGAAATCACGGCGCTCCCCATCGCCAAGGGCGGCGTAGAGATTGGTCAGCACGAAGTAGCCGAACAGGGTGTCGCGGTCCTGCGGCGGCAGCTCGATCCCCGCCAGGCAGAGGGCGACTGCCTGGTCGAGGTCGCGTCCGCCGCGCAGCATGATCTCGGCCAGGTGAAAGCGGGGCATCTTCAGCTTGTCGTTGGCAACAATCGCCATGCGGTAGTAGCGGGCCGCCTCGGCAAGCTGCCCCCCCTGCTTCAGCAGATTGGCCAGGTTGACCGCCGCCTCGAAGCGCTTGGCGTCGATCTCCAGTTCGCGGCGATAAAAATCCATCGCCGCTCCCGCATTCCCTTCGCCCTCCGCGATTTGCCCCAGCAGGTAATGGCTGCCCGCGGCCCGCGGAGTGGCGGCCAGGACGCCCAAGAGGAGCTGGCGGGCCCCTGAAAAGGCCTGGCGGGCGATCAGGATTTCGGCTGCCTGGTTGAGCCGGGGATAAATGCCCGGGTCTGCGGCCAGGGCCTGCTGCAGCGCCTGCAGCCCCTCCTCGTCCCGCTTCTGCTCCAGGCGGATGCGCCCCAGGGCGGCGATCAGCGTCGCATCGGAGGGAGCGTCGCGCAGGAAGCGCAGGGCTGCGGATGCGGCATCCTCGAGTTTTCCCATTTTCTCCAGGGTCTTCAGCAGGTCGAGGCGATAATTGGGATCCTCGGGCTTGAGCGCCAGCCCGCGGCGAAACGCATCCAGCGCCTCGGCATACCGGCCTCCCGCAAGTAAGGCATTGCCTTCGAGGTTGACCGCATCGGCAAACCCGGGATTGCGCCCGACGATCCCCCTGGCGGCGTCCAGGGCCTCCTGCCAGCGGCCGTCGCCAAGCAGCGCGAAGGCCTTGCCGAAGGCGATGTAATCGGGGAGCTTGTCCTTGGGGTCGGCCAGGGGGCTGCCATCATCCGCCGGCGCCATGGAGCCGCCCAAATAGCCCAGGGCGGCGAGGCGGCGCCGGTCCTCCGCGTTCATCACCGCGATGCTCCCCGGGGTCAGGGCGCCGCGGCCCGCGGCCTGCATGAAGGCGAGCCCGCGCCCGCGCAGGTCGCTGCGCTGGCGGGGCCGCTCGCCTGCCAGGTTGCGTTGCTCACACGGGTCCCGCTCCAGGTCGTAGAGTTCGTCGCGGGGAGAGTAGATGTACTTTTGCCTGTCGTTATAGAAAGCCTTCAGGGGAGACCAACCGTAATGCAGGCGCGGGTACCAGGTCTCGCAGTATGCGCTCCCAAATCGTTCGTCCGCCTTGCCCGCCATCAGCCGCCGCATTGTTTTTCCCTGCCAGCCGGCAGGAGCGGGGATTTCCAGCAGGTCCAGGATGGTCGGCGCCACGTCGACGAGCTGGACCGTTTGGGGCACGTTTTTGGCGGCGAAGGGAATCGGCGCCCGCATGATCAGCGGCACATGGATGGTCGTTTCGTACAGGAAGTAGCCGTGCTTCTGCTCGCCGTGATCGTTCAGCCCCTCGCCGTGATCGGAGGCGACCACCACCAGGGTGCGGTCGTACCACCCCTTTTCCCGCAGGTAAGAAATAAAACCACCCAGCTCATGGTCGGCGTACTCCACTTCGCCACGGTAAGGATCGCTGCCGCGCCGGTCAAAGGGCGGCGGCGGCTCGTAGGGGAAGTGCGGGTCATAGAGATGGATCCAGGCGAAGAAGCGACGATCGCCGTTCTCCTGCAGCCAGCCTCGGGCATCGGCAAGCACTGTGGCGGCGGGTTTTTTTGCCTGCAGCACCAGGGTGCTCTCGCTGCCGGGGTCGAAGCGATCGGAATACAGGTCAAATCCCTGGTTGAGCCCCCACTTGCCGTGGAGGACGTAGCCGCCGATGAAGGCCGCGGTGGCAAAACCGCGGGCGTGCAGCACCTCGCTGAGCAGCTCCAACTCCGGCGGCGCCTGGAAGGCCCCGTTGTCGCGGACGCGATGGAACAGGGGCTGCGTGGCCGCAAGCAGCGAGGCATGCGAAGGCAGCGTCAGGGGGGCCTGGGCGACGCAGTGTTCGAAAAGGACCCCTTCGCTTGCCAGGGCATCGATCGCCGGCGTGTCGGCCCTCCCCTTCCCGTAGGCGCTGACGTGGTCGGCACGCAGCGTATCGATGGTCACCAGCACCACGTTCCAGCGGCCGGGACGGTGTTCGCCGCCCCGGCTGGCGGCAGCGGGCCGAAGCGCCCAGTAGGCCAGCCCCAGGAGCGCCAGGCCGGCGGCGGCCAGCCACCAGCGGCGGCGATTAAAACCGGCAAAGGCAGATGATGAAAATTTCACCACTCGATTATTTCACAGGGGGAATCCGGCTGCAAGTCAAAAAAAAAGGGGGGCACCGAAGTGCCCCCCTGACGGTCAAAAACTAGCGGAGCCTTGAGCTCAGTTGAACTCGATGCGGGCTCCCAGCTGGAACATGCGCGGATCGTTGATGGTCATCATGCGCTCGAAAGGATAGAGGACCTGGTAACTGGAGTTGGCCCAGACCGATGTCGCAATTCCCTGGTTGAAGACGTTGAAGCAGTCGGCGAAGGCGGCCAGGGTGACGTTCTTGATCTTGAAGGCCTTTTCCAAGCGCAGGTCAAGGCGAACCGCGTCGGGCAGGCGGCGCGCACCGCGTTCTTCGGCGTAAATGGTCGAGCCGGAGCGGCTCTGCGAAACGGTTACCCCCAGGTAACGGGAGTTGACCACGCGCGTCCAGGGGGCGCCGCTCATGTAGCGGAAGTAGCCGCTGAGGTTGATGCCCAGGGGGCCGGCGACCAAGCCCTGCACCTTGAACTGGTGGCGGGAGTCGAGGTCCAGTGTGCCGTAGGCGTAGGTGTGGGCATTGGGGTCGCCGAACAGGCCGGAGGTGCCCAAGGAGGCGCTGCCGCGGCCCTGGCTGATGAGGCCGGTGCCCTCACCATAAACGTAGGAGGTGTTCAGCTGCCAGCCGTGGCTGAAGCGCTTGTTCAGGGTGATTTCCAAGCCCTTGTAATCGCGCTCGGCGCCCGGAGGGTTGACGATGTACACTTCGCTGGCACCGGTGTTCTTCTTGCTGTAGAAGGTGACGGTCTTGCCGTCGAAGGGGTCCACGGCGGTCTTGGTGATCCAGTTCTTGCTCCAGTCGAGCTCGCCGGTGGCCATCAGCTTGTCCATGTCGAGCTGGGCGGCGTCGACCTGGTGGATCAGGTTGCGGTCCCACTTGCGGATGAAGCGGGCGCTGGCCGACCAGTCGGTGAACAGCTCGCGCTCGACGCCGATTGTCAATTCGTCGGCATAGGGGGCCTTCAGCTTGTAATTCTTGTAGCCGATAAAGGTGGAGGCGGGAACGGACCAGACCGATTCGGAACCGATGATCGGGGTGCCGTCGGGCTCCAGATAGGTGATGTAGCCGACCCAGCCGTTGGGGTGGGCGATGTTGACCCAGCCGGTCTGGTTGGCCATGGTGTAGCGCGACCAGGAGGCCTTGGCCAGGGTCTTGTTGTCTCCGGTCAGATCGTAGATGATGCCGAAGCGGGGGGCCAGGGTGGTCCAGGAGAGGGCCTTGATCGGCTCGGTGATGCCGCGGTTGACCGTCAGGTAGCTGAGGGCGCCGGGCAGCTGGATGTCGCCGGCCTCGCCCTGCTTGGGCCAAGTCAGCGAATTGTACTCCAGGCGCAGGCCGAGGTTGACGGTCATGTGGCGGTTGACGCGCCAGGTATCCTGGATGAAACCGAAGTAATCATCCATGTTGTCCTTGCGGTCGAAGCCGTCGCCGGCCAGGTAAAGGCCATAGTAATAATAGTCTTCGCCGAGCATGCCGTTGTAGTGGCAGCCGGAGATGGGATCGGGCTTGCCGTAAACCATCCACTGGACGCGGGCCAGCTGGGCCTCGCCGCCGACTTTCAGTTCATGGGTGCCCATGAAGTCGTCGATAAAGGTGGTGGCGTCGATATTGAATTGGTAGCGGTCGCGGCCGTTGTGGTCCTGGGTGCGCCAGGCGCCGCCATTGTCCATGTACTGGTAGGTGTAGAGGTCGTAGTAGAACGGCTCGGCCAGGTTGGAATCCAGGTTCATCTGGAACTGGCTGATGCCGACCTTGAAGTTGGCATAGACGTTCTCGCCGAAGTAGCGGTTCCAGTTGGCATTGACCACGTGGGTCGGGGTGGTCTGCTTGATGGTGTTGTTCTCGGTGTGGTAGCGGTCGGCGCCGCGGTTGTTGTTGAGACGGTCCGAGTAGTTGTAGGAGAGGGTGAACTTGTTCTTCTGGTTGGGCTGGAAGGTCAGCTTAACGTAGGGCAGGGGCTGGGTGACCTTGATGGTCGTCTTGGCATCGGGCTGGGTGTAGGGGAAGCCGATGGCGAAGGTCTGGGCCTGCTTGTAGGTGGCCGAAGCGAAGAACCAGAGCTTGTCCTTGATCACCGGGCCGCCGATGGAGAACGAGGGCTCGAATTCCAGATGGTTCCCGGAAAAGCCCTCATCTTCCAGCACGGTGCCCTTGCGGTTATCGCCGACCAGGCTCTCGTGGTTGAAGAAGAAGGAAGCGGTGCCGGTGACGCGGTTGCCGCCCGACTTGGTGACCACGTTGACCATGGCGCCGCGGACCGAGCCGTATTCGGCCGAAAGGCCGCCGCTCTGGACCGAGATCTCATCCATGATGTCCAGGCCGAACGTGACGTTGGTGA
>JAQUQF010000155.1 GCA_028749105.1 Acidobacteriota bacterium
AAATCCGCCATGATGGATGTCGTGAGGAAGCAGTCGGACAAGCTCGATCTGGAGACCGCCGACCTGGAAAAAAAGGCGATGGACACCATGAAAAAGAACGGGCTGATCATCCATGAGGCGCCGGCCGACAGCCTGCCGAAATGGAAGGAGGAGGCGGCGAAAGGCATGGACGAACTGATCGGGAAGAAATTCAGCAGGGAGATCTACGACAGGCTGCAGCAGATCCTCCGGGAGTACAGAGGAAAGAATGCAGGGTAGGAAATTTTTTGACGCCGCCAAGTCCCTGGAAAACCTCGCGGCGTTCCTGGCGATCTTCCTGCTGGCGCTTTTCCCTTTCATGGAGGTGATGGCGCGGAAATTCTTCGCCACCGGCATCCGCAACTCGACCGAGATCACCCACCACCTGGTCCTGGTCCTGGCATTCATCAGCGCAGCCATCACCAGCCGGGAGAATCGCCACCTGGCCCTCACCCTCAACTTCAAATTCCAGCCTCAGATCATGGACCGGATCCACGTCCTGAACGCGTTCCTGAGCACGGCATTCAGCACGGCCTTTGCCTGGTGCTCGCTGTCATTCCCTTTGAACGCCTTCGATGCCGGCGAAAAGATCGCCGGCCTGCCGCTGCGCTGGATCGCCATGGTCATGCCCATCGGCTACGCGTTGATGGCCTGGCGCTTTGCCCGCCAGGCCCCCGGGAAAACATGGGGCCGGGCCGTCGCCTTCCTGGGGATCGCATTCGGCTCGCTGCTGGCCTGGGGTGCGCTGGCCAATACCGCCCAAGTTCTGGCTCCCCGGGCGGCGGGCTTCTTCACGTCCCTGCTGCCGGTCTACGACTTCATCGGTGCCCGCCTCTCGACGCCGATCATCATCCTGCTGGTCTTCACCGCCCTGGCCGGGGTACCGATATTCATCGTCCTGGGCGGGATCGCCCTGCTGCTCTTCGCCCATTCCGCCCAGCCCCTGGAGGTCATCGCCAACGAGGCCTTTTCCCTGCTGACCAGCCACTCCCTGCCCGCCATCCCCCTGTTCACGTTCACCGGCTTCATGCTATCGGAGAGCAAGGCCGGTGAGAGGATCGTTCGCCTTTTCAAGTCCCTTTTCGCCTGGTTCCCCGGGGGGCTGGCGATCGTGGCCATCCTGGTCTGCACGTTTTTCACCACCTTCACCGGCGCTTCCGGAGTCACGATCCTCGCCGTCGGCGGGCTGCTCTCGTACGTCCTGGTCAGGGGACAATACAGCAAAAATTTCAGCACCGGGCTGCTGACCGCGGTCGGAAGCATCGGGCTGCTTTTCCCTCCCAGCCTGCCCGTCATCATCTACGGCGTGACCGCCCAGGTCAGCATCAAGGACATGTTCATAGGCGGGGTTGCTCCCGGAATCATCCTGGTGCTGGCCATGATCGTTTTCGGGGTGCTGTTCGCCAAAAGAAACAGGGTCCCGCGGGAGCGCTTCGTCTTCAAGGAAGCGGTAGCGGCCGTCAGGGATTCGTTCTGGGAGATCCTTTTGCCCGTGATCATCGTCTGGGGATATTTCGGGGGCATCACCACCCTGGTGGAGAGCGGTGCCGTGGCGGTGATCTACGTCATCATCGTCGAAGCCTTCATCCACCGCGACATCAAGGTCAAGGAGCTGAAGGGGGTCCTGCTCAAATGCATGCCGATCATCGGCGGCGTCCTGGTTATCCTGGCCCTGGCCAAGGGGTTGTCCTATTATATCGTCGACGCCGAGATCCCCATGCAGCTCACCGCCTGGGTGCAGGCGACCATCAGCTCCAAGTACGTTTTTCTCCTGCTGCTCAACATCGCCCTCCTGATCACCGGTTGTTTCATGGACATTTTCTCGGCCATCATGGTCGTGGTGCCCCTGATCATTCCGCTGGGCAACCTGTTCGGCATTCATCCCGTACACCTGGGGATCATCTTCCTGGCCAACATGGAACTGGGTTATCTGACGCCTCCGGTCGGGCTGAACCTCTACCTGGCCTCCTATACGTTCAACGAGCCGATCAGGAAGCTCTACAAGGATGTTTTTCCGTTCCTTATAATCCAGCTGGCGGCCGTGCTGCTGATCACATATGTTCCCCTGTTCTCCACCGGGCTCCTGAACCTGTTGAAATAAAATCGCCCGCCGTCAATTGAACTCGGGTGAATCACCAATGAGGATGGCGACTACTTTTTTATCCCCCTCATCCTCCAGGATCAAAATACCGGCCACACCCTCCACTTTGACGAATGGGAGCTTCTTCTCGGAGCGCAGCTGCGTGATGATGGGGTAATGGATGCGGATCTGGTCAAGGGAATTGGAGATGCCGATTCCCCTGCCGGTCCTGAAATCCTCGCTGACGACCCTGATCCCCTGGACTTTTCCCTCTTTTTCATAAACAAAAAAAAGCGGGTTGTTTCTTTGGTCCATGACCTTGTAGACGTCGTGATAGACATCATTGATCAGGACTTTTCTCTTTAAAACAGAGTCGGTCGCGGCAAGCCTGCCTTTCAGTAGGGCGAGGGGCATCCGCAGGAAGACACGACCGACGCCCTCCCTGGAAATGAGCCGGTCATCGGGAATGGGCCTTCCCCAATAGTTCAGCAGACGAAGCTGGCCGCGGAAATTCTTCTCACCGGCATGAGCGGGGAGAGGCGAATATTCCATGCCCGCGGCGCTGACCTCGGCGAGGAGTCCAGCCTGGTCGGTTTTCTGCAGAGAGGCCAGGACGCGGCCGACGGTTTTTACAATGCCATTCCTGGGAGTGGTGACTATGGTTTCCTCGGAGATTACCTTGCCATTTTCAAACTTTTCAACGGCCTGGACCTTGAAACCACGGAATTCTCCTCTTGTTGCGCGAGTGACCGTATTGCCCCGGGCAAGCGACTGGCTTCCCTGCGTGACCTGCACCCGGATCCCGAGCGCATCTGCCAATGCCGCCATCTGCGGCTCGATTTCCGATGAGATCACGGGACCTCCCGTTCTGCAGGCCAAAGGCACATTCCCGGCGAAGGGTTCATCGCTCAGGATTTGCTCGGAGTATCCAGCAAAAAGAGCTTTGTTTTTTTCCACAAAAGCGGAATAGTTGCTCAGTTCAGGATTGGTTTCTACGGTCGGGGCAACGGCTTCCCGGGCCGTTCCTGCCGCCTTGGGCCTGGGCCGGACGATGAGGAAAGCAAGGATGGCCAGCAATATGGCAATGGGGAGAACGATCCAGATGAAGTTGGGCCGAATTGGTCCTTTTGTTGACTGGCGAGGCTGGGCAGCAAGCGGCTTCGTAGCGTCGGCTGCAGGCTTGCTTGCTTCCGGAATGGTGTCGATTTCGGGAATTGAAGCAGGGGCTTTGGTTGCCTCGGGCACAGGGTGATGTTGGGGTTGGCCCCCAGCGGCGGGCGGCCCAGATGGGGATCGGGTCGGGATCAATGGTGTGGCCGCGGTGATTTTTTCGTTTGGTTTGGTTTCAGGCATGGTCAACTCCCGAGATAAAAATAAAACAATCGGTTTTTTTTGTCAAACATGCGCGAAAAGCGAAAGTGAGCAGGATTTGTTCACTCCCAGATCCCAGCCACGCTGGTCCCACAAAACCGGCAAACACCCGACCTCAGGCCGATATTCTCAACGCGGTATCCGGAACGCTGGATTAATGTTTCCCGGCAGGCGGGGCAGCGGGTGTTGCTCCAGGACGAATCGGCCAGGTTTCCGCCATAAGTGAATTTCAGCCCCATGTCGGCCCCAAGCTGGAGAAAAGCATGGATCGATGATGCCGCCGTTGGTTCGATGTCCAGCAATTCATGCTGGGGGAAGAAGCGGGAGACGTGCCAGGGGATATTCTCGTCCAGATCGAGCAGGAACGAGATCAATTCCGAGATCTCCCGGCGGTCATCGTTCAATCCAGGGATCAGCAGGGTTGTTACCTCGAGCCAGATCCCCATGGCCTTCATGGCCGAGATCGTCTCTAGAACCGGTTGCAATCGGGCGGAACAATATTTTTTATAGAACCCGTCGCTGAACGATTTCAGGTCAATATTGGCCCCGTCGAGGAAGGGTCCGAGCAAAGACAAGGCCTTTGCGGTCATGTAGCCATTGCTTACCAGCACGTTCCTGATCCCGGCAGAACGGGCCAGTTTCGCCGTTTCCAGGGCCAGCTCGAAGAAGACGGTCGGCTCGGTGTATGTGTAAGAAATCGATTGGGCGTGGTTTTTTTGGGCGAGGGCCAGCAGTTGTTCCGGGGAGACCCGCTCGCCTTGGATCTCGGTTTCATTCCTCACCATGGAAATGGAATGGTTCTGGCAGAAACGGCAGGAAAAATTACAGCCCATCGCCGCAATGGAAAAAGAGCGCGAACCCGGCAAAAAGTGATAAAGCGGCTTTTTCTCAATTGGGTCGAGATTCATGGAAACGACCTTGTCCGCGTTCAAGGAGAACAATTCGCCTTTCAGGTTTCTCCGCACATGGCATATACCGGTCTTCCCTTCATCTAACCGGCATTCATGGGCGCAAAGACGACAAATCACACGGCCATTGCCTTCCGACTCGCTTAAAAGCGCCTTGACCATGCAAATCCCCTCCTTGGAGCAGGATTTTATCTATAACTTGATCTCATCGAAATCAATCCAAAGAAGCGAGATACTCTTCACAACCAAGGGCAGACTGCACTCCCATGCCAACCGAAATGGCGACTTGCCGACGATTTCCCTTGATGACCTCGCCTGCCACAAACAACCCCTTGGCGCTGGTTGAAAGGGAAATATCGGTTTCAACATACCCGTTTTCATCAAGTTTTACCAGATTTTTGATCAAATCCGTGCTCGGAACGGTTCCGATTGCCAGAAATGCCCCATCGAAAGGCATGGTTTCCACGCGACCTGATTTTTTATTTTTAATATTCAGGGCTTCGAGCTTCTGGCCTCCCATAAAACCGACGACCTCGGAATCCCAGATCACCTTGATCTTTTCGTTCTTGAAAA
>JAQUQF010000156.1 GCA_028749105.1 Acidobacteriota bacterium
CGGCAAGTTCGAGTCGCTCTACGAGGAGGCGGGAAAGTCGGGGTCGCTCTTCCTGCGCTTCCACGAGGAGCGGCCGCCGCGCATCGAGAGGGCGGGCGGCTCCTGGCTGGTGACGGTGCAGGACCTGCTGACCGGTGGCGGTGAGGTTTCCGTCCCCGCCGACCTGGTGGTGCTGGTCACCGGCATGACGGCGCGGCCAAACGACGGCCTGACCCGCGTGCTCAAGCTGCCCCTGGGCGCCGACCGCTTCTACAACGAGATCCATCCCAAGCTGCGGCCGGTGGAGACGGTCATCGACGGCGTCTACATCGCCGGCAGCTGCCAGGGGCCGAAGAACGCCGGCGAGAGCGTGGTCTCCTCGCTGGCGGCGGTGGCCAAGGCGGCGGCGCTGCTCATCAAGGGCTATGTCGACCTGCAGCCCTTTGTGGCCTATGTCAAGGCGGATCTCT
The DNA here is from genome assembly GCA_028749105.1 of Acidobacteriota bacterium. GTDB lineage: Bacteria > Acidobacteriota > Aminicenantia > UBA2199 > UBA2199 > UBA2199. The sequence goes on from JAQUQF010000156.1 coordinate 450, forward strand.
GCGTTTGGTGCGGCAAGTGCGCCCCTGCCTGCCCCTATTCGGCCATCGAGAAGGTTGCTTATGGCGACAAGGAGGTGGCGCAGGTGGTCGACGTGCTGTGCAAGGGGTGCGGCGCCTGCCTGCCCGCTTGCCCGCTTGATGCCACCCAGCTCAAGGGCTACACCGACGAACAGATCGATGCCATGATCGACGTCCTGGCCCGGGAGGCCGACCATGAAGGATAACAGCTGCGAGCGCTTCCCCGAGAGCGTCGCCATCAGCGGCCGCAGGCGCGAGACCGCCCGCCAGGAGTTCGCCGTGCGCGCCCGGGTCCTCGACCTGTTGCGCGAGAAAGGGCCGCTGACCGTGCCCGAGGTGGCCGCCGCTCTGGGAATCGAGTCCCGGGACGCCACGTGGTGGCTGATGGGCTTCGTGCGCTACAACAAGGTCAGGGCTTCGGAGAAGGCCGACGACGACGGCTATTACCGCTATTCGCTCATCGAGGCAAAGTGACCATGGAACAAGTCAACGAAAACGTCCTGGCCGAGATCAAGAAGCTCGGCGCCTTCGATCTCGAAGCCTGCTACAGCTGCGGCACATGCTCGGCCGTCTGCCCCTTGTCCAAGGATGCCGTCGCCTTCCCGCGGCGCATGATCCGCTACGCCCAGCTCGGCCTGGAGAAGCGTATCCTGGCTGCGCCCGAGCCCTGGCTGTGCTACTACTGCGGCGAATGCAGCGACACCTGCCCGCGCCAGGCCGAGCCCGCCGCCCTGATGATGGCCCTGCGCCGCTTCGCCACGCGCAGGTATTCGCTGGGCCGGGTCGCCGACGCCATCTATTCGTCGCTGGCCTCGGTCTTTACCTGGTTCTTTCTCAGCGCCGCTGCGCTGGCCGCGATCCTGCTGGCCCGCGAACCGGACATGAACCTGGACAAGGTGGACTTCCTCTCATTCATCTCCCTGGACAACATTCACGATGCCGGCATCGCCCTGACGGCCTTCATCGTGCTGGCTGCCGCTCTCCATTTATGGATCCTGTACCGCAATCTGCGGCGGGGTCCTGGCTCGGCTGTACTTTCCGTAAAAAATGCGGTCCCGGCCGCCGGCAAGGCGCTCGGCGAAGCGGTCATGCAGAAGCGCTTCGGCGAGTGCGCCGACGACAAGCTGCGCCGCCTGGCGCACATGGGCGTCTCCTGGGGCTTCATGGGCATGTTCCTGGCCACGCTGATCATCCTCGGCGTCGATTACCACGTGCTGCCGCTGCCGCGCTGGGTTTCGCTGGTCGTCGGCGCGGTCTCCGGCGTGGCCTGCTCGCTGGGGCTGGGCTATTATTTCTACCTGCGCCTGTGGAAAAAAACCGCGGTCGGCAAGTATTCCCACCCCAGCGACTGGGCCTTCCTGCTGCTGCTGGCCCTCTCCGTCCTCAGCGGCTACGTCATGCTCTTCTTCCGCTTCATGAATATGCCCATGGCCGCCTACTGGACCTTCGCCTTCCACCTGGTCGTGGTCTTCGACCTGCTGGTCACTTTCCCGTTCAGCAAGTTCGCCCACGTCATCTACCGGCCGGTCGCCCTGTGGATCGCGGGGATAAAATAAGTCAAAAAAGAATATTCAGGAGGATATAAATGAGCGACGCGCAACCCGTTGAGAAAGCCAGCATCATCGTCATGAGCGGCGACATGGACAAGGTCATGGGCGCCTTCATCATCGCCACCGGCGCCGCCGCCTTCGACATGCAGGTCTCCATGTTCTTCACCTTTTGGGGATTGAATGCCATCCAGAAGGGCAACCAGACAGGAAAAACCTTCATGGGCAGGATGCTCGGCGTGATGAACCGCGGCGGCATCGACCGCCTGGGCCCCTCCAAGTTCAACTTCGGCGGCATGGGGCGCTGGATGTTCAAGAAGATGATGAAGAACAACAAGGTCACCACCCTGCCCGAGCTGCTCAAAAAAGCCCAGGAGCTGGGCGTGAAGCTGACCGCCTGCGAAATGAGCATGAACGTCATGGAGATCAAGAAGGAGGATCTGATCGACGGCGTGCAGGTCGGCGGCGTCGCCTCCTTCATCGCCGACGCCTCGGAGTCCAAGTTCTCGCTGTTCATCTAGCAAGCAATAAAGGCAAAGGGCAAAAGGAAAAAGGTAAAAGTTAAGAGAACGGCGCCAGCCTGAGTTCAGAAAGTGCTCTTGACCTTCTGAATGCAATTCCAATGGGCGAAATCGCTATGATGATTTGGAAAATCCATTGCGCCAAATCAATCAAAAAATCGTGGACTATGCCTTGTAAGAGGAGTTGGGGCTTCAGCCGAATGGAGCATTGACGATGCGTTGGGTTTGCGTCGGTTCTCAGCGCCAGGGACCCGGCGCTTTCCAGGCACCCTGGAACCGGTGTCTGTCGTGAAGGGCAGTCGCGACGGGTTGGAGGAAGCTTCTCAGGCCGGCGACAACTTCGGCGAATGGAGTCGGCGCGTCATCCAGCTTGGATTTTCCGAGGAATGCCCGCCACTGTGCGGTTTTCACCCTGTCCTCCATGAAAGCCGGATCGAACACCGCCGGGGCGGCCGGGAGCGGCGTGCCGCGGTTGGCGAACGTCTTCGCGATGGCCTTGGACAGTACGAAGCCCTGGAAATCGAATGTCCTCGAAAGAAACCAGATGTCATAGAAGTCCTTCATGCGGCTGTTGAGGATGCCGAGCTGCGCCATGGCATGGAATTTTTCGGCGATCGTGCTCTCCTTGGAATATCCCTTCAATTCCGGAGTGGGAAAGTCGAGAAGTACCGGATAGGCAATCGTCTTGGGTTCCGGGACGACAATGTCCCCGAAGCCGACATCGATCTGCAGGGCGATCCTGGCGTTGCCCAGGCTGCCGCGCAGGCGCACGCGAACACCCGAATATCCCGCCTCCTCCATGATCCTCGTTGCTTTCACCGATGCAGGGGTAAAAACCATGCCATCGTCCTCCACGGCGGTCGTACACGCGGCCTTGACCGCCGCCGCGATCGCGTCGGGATCGTTCGCGGTCTTTCCCTCAAGATCGATATCCATCGTGGGGCGCGAGCCGGTGCCGCACCATGCCGCGAGCATCAGCGCGCCTTTGAGCACAAAACGGTCGGCGTGGGGGCTCCTGGAGAGGCGATAAATGAAGCGCTCGATGGCGAAGCGCTGCAGGAGCTCGTTGAACGGCCGCGAGGACGCTTTGGCCTTGTCGAGCAGGCGCTGGTGGACAGAGGCCGGCAGATTTTTCCTCTCGCCGGCCATCAGAGCAGAACCTCAAGATAGGGGCGGATCACCTTTTCGATCCGGCAGATTGCGGCGTAGCGCATGAGACGGTCGGCGTCGACCCGCCGGCGCTCGCGGTAAAGGCGCACCGCTTCCACCGCTGTATCGAGCCCGATCCGGTTGCGGAACTTGAAGCAGTCGGCGATCGTCTTTTCCGGGTCATAGATCTTGACGCGAACGCCATCGAGTATGTGGGTTTCCACGCCCTCCCGGAAGGCACGCTTGTCGAAACGGTATGTCTTCACCGGGGGATGGGCGAGGCGAGGCTCCTCGGCGCCGCGCGGAAGGGCCAAGTGGATCTCATGGGGAATCTGCGTGGTGAGCTCGTGGAACGACAGGGCAGAGATCAGGCAGATCACCCCCTTTGGAACCCGGGTTGCGACGATCACCAGGTCGGGATCGCCCAGCGGCGGTGTGTCGGCGAGTCGATAGATCCCCCGGCTCACCTGCTCCAGGTCCCCGGAGTTGCGCATCGCGTAGAGCACGGAAGGATGGACGCCAAGGCGAATTGCCTGGGTTGTGCGCAGAATGCCTCCGTGTTGCTTGAAAATTGTAATCGCCTTTTCCATCTGCGCCCGGGGAGCGATTTTTTTTAGTTTGCTCATGATAAAATTACCTATACATGTTGATAAGTATAGGTATTATTTATCACTTAATTCATCTTGTCAATAGGAAGGAGATGGCTGCGGTGCACTGCTCTAAGGCAGGCCTAAAAAGGGGGAAAAGAGCCTAATAAGGATAAAATTTCGATTTTAGAAATAATTATGAAATACTCAATGATGAAGGAAGATCAAGTGGAGCTAAGGAGGATCGAACTCCCGACCTTCTGAATGCCATTCCGAGAGATGAATAAGCCAATCGGTCTTGAAACCCTTTGCTCATAAGGGTTTACAGATTGTGGAAAAATCGAACAAAGCCAAATGTGTCCACTTTGTGGCTACTTATTTCGGTAAATAAGTTGTCAAGCGAAAAATGAATGTTGACTGAAAGCCTGCAACTGCCCGCTGCAGGCCAGTAAAAGCTTTTGGGATTAGGGGGGAATCCAAGGGGCCGCCAACTTATAACAAAATAGTAATATTGTTATAAGTCAGAATTTCTGTGGAAAATCTCGTCTAAGAGGGCCTGAGAAGGCCTGGGGACAAGGGTGAGGCCAGGTTGCACAAAAACGGAGCGCGGAGGAGGCCCGT
>JAQUQF010000157.1 GCA_028749105.1 Acidobacteriota bacterium
AGAACAGCATCCCGGCAGCGGCAGGCTACCTGCGCCGGGTCGTGCCGCTGAGCGGGGACCTCGACCGCATCTCGGAAGAGCTGTTCAGGCTGAAGACCAACGGCGGCGATGAATATTGCGGCCGGGTCATCCAGGAGGCGGTGCGCGGCCTCGAATGGAGCCGGGGCGGCAACGACCTGAAGATGATCGTCATCGCCGGCAACGAGCCGTTCACGCAAGGGGCGCATGATTACCGTGACGCCTGCCGCGAGGCGATTTCCCGCGGCATCGTCGTCAATACGATATTCTGCGGCAGCTACCAGGAGGGCCTGCAAACGGCATGGAAAGCCGGGGCCGACCTGGCCGACGGCCAATACGTGGCCATCGACGCCGACAATGCCCCGCCGCCGGTCAGCGCCCCGCAGGACGACGAGATCGCCCGCCTCAGCCTGGAAATGAACCGCACCTATATCGCCTTTGGCCATGACGGGGCCAATGGTCTGGCCCGGCAAAGGGAACAGGACAAAAATGCGGCGGCGGTCAGCGGTGAGGTCATGGCCCAGCGGGCCGCGGCCAAAGCGGCGCCGCAGTACAGCAATTCAGCCTGGGACCTGGTCGACGCGAAAAAGGCGGGCGCGGTCAAGCTGGAAGAATTGCCGGAAGCCGAACTCCCCCAGGAAATGAAGGGCATGTCCCTGAAAGAACGCAGCGAATACGTGGCATCCATGCTGGAGAAGCGGCAAGCCCTGCAGAAAAAGATCGCCGCGCTGCATGCGGAACGCGAAATTTTTGTCAGGGAGAAAATGAAGAACAGTTCCGCCGCCGCCACCTTGGACGAGGCCATTATCCGCGCCCTGCGCCAGCAGGCGGCGGAGAAAAGCTTCCGCTTTGACAAATAAGCATTCATGACCATGGAGAAGAAAATGAAAAATCGAAAAGCGCTATTTCCCGGACTCCCAGTCCTGGTCATGATCATGCTGGTCGGCACGGCCCTGCTCGCCGACGGCTTCATCGTCATCCCGCGCCCGCCTCGGCCCGGACCGCCGACACCCTTCCCGCTGCAGGTGGTCCGCCACGACGTGCGCGTGGAGATCGACGGCCAGATCGCCACGACAACCGTCGACCAGGAGTTCTACAACCCCAACTCCTCCCGCCTGGAAGGCTTCTACCTGTTCCCGCTGCCCGCCGGCGCCGTCATCAATAAATTCAGCATGTGGATCGACGGCCGCGAGACCCAGGCCGAGCTGCTGGACGCGGCCAAGGCCCGGGGCATCTACGAGGACATCGTGCGCCGGCTGCGTGATCCCGCCCTCCTGGAATATGACGGCCGCGGCGTCTTCCGCATGCGCGTCTTCCCCATCGAGCCCCGCAGCCGCAAGCGGATCAGGATCTCCTACCACGAGGTCCTGGAAAAAAGCAACGGCAGCATCGCCTACCTCTACCCTCTGGGCACCGAAAAATTCTCCTCGCGGGCCATCCCCGAGGTCAGCATCGTCGTGAACATCCATTCACCGGCAGGGCTGGCCGCCGTCCATTGCCCGACCCATCGCGTTACGGTCGCGCGCCCCGCACCCGGCCGGGCCACAGTGAGCTACGCCGACCGGGACGCTCTACCGGACAGCGACTTCCGCCTGTTCATCACCCCCGCGGCGGGCCGCTTCTCGTTTTCCCTGCTGGCGTTCCGCCCCGGCGGCCAGGAAGGCACGTTTTTCCTCAGCGCGGCCCCGAATGTCTCCGCGGGCCGGGACGAGGTCTCGCCCAAGGACATCGCGTTCGTCGTGGACACGTCGGGGAGCATGGCCGGGAACGCCATGGAGCAGGCGCGCAGCGCCATGTCGTATTGCCTGGGGCGGTTGAACCGCCATGACCGCTTCACCATCATCCGTTTTGCCACCGAAGCCGAGTCCCTCTTTCCGGAAGCGGCGGCGGCTTCGCCGGCCAACCTGGCCCGGGCGAGGGAGTTCGTCGCCGGCTGGCAGGCCGCCGGCGGCACCAACTGCGAGGAAGCGCTGAAGCAGGCCCTGAATGCCGGCGAAGGGAGCGGACGCTCGCGCCTGGTCGTCCTGGTCACCGACGGCAGGCCGACCATCGGCGAAACAAACGAGAACGCGCTGCTGCGGCTTGTCACCAGGGCCCGGCACGCCCAAGGCAACCTGCGCCTGTTCCCCGTCGCCATCGGCAGCGAGATCAACACCCATCTGCTCGACAAGATGGCGGAAGAAACCGGGACATTCCGCACCTACATCGCCGGCGGCGAAGAGATCGAAAGCGGCATCTCGCGCTTTTATGACAAGATCGGCTCGCCCGTCCTCTCCGACGTCCGCCTGCAGATCTCCGGGAACGTCCGCGCCGCGCAGCTCCACCCGCGCGAAATGCCCGATCTCTACAAGGGCTCGGATCTCACCGTGGTCGGCCGCTACCAGGGCTCGGGACCGGCGACCATCATCCTGAGCGGCCGGGTGAACGGCCGGCCCGAGGAGTTCACCTTCCAGGCCGACTTCCCGGCCGAGAGCCTCGACCACGACTTCCTGCCGCCGCTGTGGGCCGCCCGCCGCGTCGGCTATCTTCTCGACCAGATCCGCCTGCACGGTGAGAACGGGGAGCTGGTCGATGAGGTGACCCGCCTGGCCCGGCAGTACGGCATCGTCACCCCCTACACAAGCTACCTGATCGTCGAGGATGAAAAGGTCCGCCGCGAACGCGGCGACCTGGCCGAGAACGACATGACGACCGGAGGCATCGCCCCGGCCGCGGCACAGGAACAGCAGCGGGAATTTTCCGCCATGAAGGACAAGTCGGGAACCGCGAGCGTGCGCGCCAGCAGCGAACTGCAAAAGCTGAACCAGGCCCGGGCGGTCGCCGAGACGCGATCGGGCGGCGGCTCCGCGCCGGGGCAGGACCGCCCGGTGAGGACGGTGAAGGGCGGGGCGTTCTATTTCAGCAACAACGCCTGGGTCGACGCCCGCATCCAGGAAAGGGGCAGGCTGCCGGTTTCGCGCATCGCCTTCGCTTCCGAAGCGTATTTCGCCCTGCTGAAAAAGCGGCCGGAACTGGCGCCGCTGCTGGCGCTCGGCCGCAGCATCCGCTTTGTCGAGGGCAGGCGCATCGTCGAAATTTTTGACCCGGGCCAGGCAGCCGACTGAGTCAGCGCAGGGCCACGGTCACGTTGAATTCGGGCGGGTTTTGCAGGTGCTTTTTCACCGTGCACGACTGGGCCGCCTGCACAACGGCGGCCCGGTATTTCTCGGGGAAAGAGGCGGGCAGGACGATCCCGATGGTCACCCGGCTGACCATGTGGCTCTGCGGGTCCCTGTCCATGACCATGCCCAGCTCGATGCCAGCGGTGTCGATGCCGCGCTGCTGGCAGAAAGAGAGGACGTAGAACCCGGCGCACGTGCCCAGCGAAGCCAGGAACAGCTCAAAGGGAGACGGGGCGGAGTTCTCGCCGCCGCCGGCAAGCGGCTGGTCGGTCTTGTGGGTAAAGCCATTGTATTCCGCGTACACTTTCTTGCCGCCGTGGAAGGTGATCTTCATGTCCATGACACTTCTCCTTACTTCACTTCCTGCCGCTTTCCGGACAACATTATAGCCAATCCGGCCTCTGCAAGCAATACCCGGCTCCGCGCCAGGACCTTGCCTCCGGGCAGGCTGGCGTGCTATCATTTTTTCTCTAGCGGAGGAAAACATGAAAAAGATCGTGATGGCACTCATCGCCTTAGCCCCCATCCTGGCCCCGGCACAGGATGGAGTCGAATTCGGCAACTATTTCCTTGACCGGACCATGCGCATCGATGTCTACCATACCGGCGACGCGAAGGAAGAATTGTACACGATCGACCGCATCGTCCAGGAGGGGCCGTGGGCCGGCAACCCGCGCCGCCTCATCGTCCCCTTCGATCTGGGGCGCTACCTGCTGCGCGTACACGACGCGGCCTCCGCGACGCTCATCTACAGCAAGGGTTTCGACAGCTATTTCGGCGAATACAAGACCACCGAGCCGGGCGCGAACGGCATCAAGAAGACATTCTCCGAATCGCTGCTCATCCCCTTCCCCAAAAACAAGGTCCGTGTCGAGGTGCTGCTGCGCGACCGCGAGAACCGGCCGCAGCCCGTCTTCAGCCGCGAGATCGACCCGGCCGACATCTTCATTGTCCGTGAAGGGCCAGCACCTTCCGACGTTTTGGCCGTCGAGCAGCTGAAGTACGGCCCGCCCGCCGACAAGGTCGACCTGGTCATCCTCGGCGAGGGCTACACCGCCGCCGAAACCGACAAGTTCCGCGCCGACCTTTCCCGCTTCAGCGAGACCCTCTTCAGCCTGGAGCCCTACAGGACCTTCCGCGACCGCTTCAACGTCACCGGGCTGCTCAAGCCATCGGCCGAGAGCGGCTGCGACGAGCCGAGCTACGGGTCGTTCCGGAGCACGGCGCTGGGAGCCGCCTTCGACTCCTTCGGCTCGGAACGCTACATGCTCACCGACGACAACCGCGCCTGGCGCGATGTCGCCGCCCGCGTCCCCTACGATGCGGTGATGATCATGGTCAACTCGCCGCGCTACGGCGGCGGCGGCATCTACAACCTCTACTGCACCTTCACCAGCGACAACCAGTGGCAGCAGTACTTGTGCCTGCACGAGTTCGGCCATTCGTTCACCGGGCTGGGTGATGAATACTACACGTCAGCAGTGGCCTACAACGAGTTTTACCCAACCGGCATCGAGCCGCTCGAGCCCAACATCACCGCCCTGCTCGATCCCAAAAACCTGAAATGGAAGGATCTGGTGACAAAGAAGACAGCCGTGCCCACGCTTTGGGAGAAGGCGGCTTACGAGACGATGGAGAAGGCCTACCAGAAGAAACGCCAGGAGACGAACGAGAAGATCGCCGCCCTGAAGCGCGCCAAGGCGCCCCAGGCGGAGATCG
>JAQUQF010000007.1 GCA_028749105.1 Acidobacteriota bacterium
TTCCGATCTTCCATAGCGTTCTCCACGTCGCGAATGAACCCGGGCAGGCGAAAATTGCTGGCGATGCCAAGCCGACGGAGCTCGGCCTCCAGTGCCGGCCGTTGCTCGCCGTCGCCGGTGATGATGAAAAAGACGGCTGGATCCCTGGCAATGACCCGGGCGGCGATGGCCGCCAAATGGAACAGCCCCTTCTGCGGCTTGAAGGGGGCGATCATGCCGCAGACGAATGCATCGTCAGGCAAAGCATATTTCCGTTTCGCCGCCACCGCATCCCCGGCGGCGGTAAAGCGAGCCAGCGGGAAGCCGCTGCGGATAAGGGTAAAATTGTCAGTGACCAGCCCATGACGTCGAGCCAGGTCGATATCGCCATGAGCGACAAAAACGAAATGGCCTGTCAGGCGGCGGCAGGCTTTTTCCGCGAACAGATAGAAGCGGCGCAATAAAAAGGGCTGGAACGGCGAGAAGGAAAAGCCGTGGACCGAGTGGACGATGACCGGGATCCCGGCCAGGCGGGCGGCCACCCGTCCCAGGATGCCGGCCTTGGACGAATGGGTATGGACGATCTGCGGCCGGATGCGCCTGAAGAGGCGCACGATCTGAAACAGGGCCTGGATGTCCCTGAAAAAGCGGATCTTGCGGCCCAGGGCGGGTACGATGACCAGGCGATCCTCAGCCAAGCGGGGCTGAGGAATCCCTCCTGGTCCGCAGAGCAGATAGGCGTCAAAGCGCGCCGGATCGAGGTGTTCGACCGTATACAGCGTATTGAGCTGCGCCCCGCCGAGTTCCAGCTTGGTGATCACGTGGACAACGACGATCTTGCCGCTCATGCCCGGTTGATCCGCCCAGCCGTTTCCCTGGCCATGAGGATATCATCGGCCATGGAAGAATAATTCCAGCTGCCATAGCGGCCGATGGAATGGATCTGCTGCCGGCGCAGGTGCGACAGGACCGCGGGAACCAGGCGCGGCCAGTTGCGGTCGAAAACCACGTAGGAAACGGGGATCTTTTTCAGGTCATAAAACAGGATCTCGTTCTCATTGGCAATCATTCCGGTGCGGCGCAGGGTGTATGAGAGCTCGCGGAACAACTGCGGCGCATCGAGAGGGGCGCCGGACCCGATTGTTTTCTCCAGGTAAACGGCGACCGGCCCGGCGGCGGGATAATAGCCGGCCCGGTAGAAAGGGAAGCGCTTTTCGGGAAGATAGAGCCAGTGGAAGCGGCGCCGGCGCTGCGCCAGGACGGCATTGACCACCAGCGTGGAGATATGCTGCAGCTGCTGGCGGGGAAAAGGGGGCGATGGGGAGATGATCTTCAGAAGTTCTTTGAGCGGCATGGTGCTGATCAGGTTCTCGTAGTGATACTCACCCGCGTCCGTGAGCACTTTCTTGCTTCCCGGCTCGATGCGGATGACTCGCTCATGGAAGCGAATGCGATCCCGCACGCCCCGGCTGTAGCTGTCGATGAAGCCCTGGAGGGAGTGGGCAGGATAATAAAAGACCGGATTGTAGCCCTCGGAGAATCGTCGTCGGCCCCGCGAACCGGCCAGTACCTCCTCCAGCCTGGGAACAGGGATGCTCCCCTTGTCCATCCCGGGGATCAGCCGCGATAGAGGACGTCCGTAGAATTTTTGCAGGTACGGTATAAAAAACAGGCGGCAGAAGCGCTGTCCAAAGCTGGCCAGCAGGAATTCCTCCAAGTTTTCCCCATTGCGGATGCTGCCGGCAAGGATCTCGGCGAGGATGGGCCGGCGCAGGAGCGCCGGGAGATAGGCCAGGTGGTACTGCAGGGAATAGGGGATGAAGCGCCCCAGGAGGAAGACCTTGCTGTCGCGGCGGAATTCCCGGAAAAGCTGGAACATCTCCACATGCGCCTTGATCTTCGGCTTGTCCAGGAAATGGAAATAATGGCCGCCATAATCGAAGGCGAAGCCGTTGGCCCGGTATTGCCCCGAAAGGCCACCTGCCGCGTCGCTTTTTTCCAGGATGACAAAATCGCCGTCCAGCGCCTGACCGGCGCTCAAGCCCGATATGCCGGCGCCGATGATTACATTCATTCCATTTTCACGGCCGCCAGGACACTTCCCAAAACAATGAAAAAACAGGCAACCACAACGCTGGCGGCCAGGGTGAAGCGGGGCGTGGAAAAGAAACTGACAATAACCAGAGCGGACAGGGCCAGCTGTATGAACAGGATGACGCAAACGGTTTGCTGGGCCGTGCCGTTCATCTTTTTGCGCAGACGCAAGGCGAAATGGTCCGGGCTGCCCAGGAAAGGGGACTTGCCCTTCAGGAGACGCAGCAGGATGACATAAGTCAAGTCAAAGAGCGGGATGCCCAGGATGAAAATTCCCGCGATGAACGCCAGGCGGTTGAAGCGGGTGTAGCGCACCATCATGGCCAGGGAACCGATGATCAGCCCCAGGACCATACTCCCGGCATCGCCGAGGTAGATGCGGGCCGGTTCCCAGTTGAATTTGAGGAAAGCCAGCAGGGCGCCCGCCAGGCTGATGGCCAGCATGGAGATCAGGAAGTCGCCCGTGTACAGCGAGACGACGAATATGGTCAGGGCGCTTATGGCCCCGATGGATGCCGCCAGACCATCCATGATGTCGATGATGTTGAAGGCGTTGATCACGGTCAGGATCCAAAACATGGAAAGGGTGATGTCCAGCCACTTGGGAAAAAACACCAGGTCGATGACGATGCCGCTCTTGAGCAGGATGTAAGTGGCCACGACCTGGAAAATGAACTTGATCGCCGGAGTGAGCGCCTTCAGATCATCGAGGAGCCCCACCAGCAGCAGGATAGAGCTGGCGAACAGGATCCCCAGCAAGTGCTGGTTGAAATCGAACACCAGGCTGATCGGCGAGATGAAGGCGAAATAAAGAACCAGCCCTCCCAGGTATGGCACGGGCCGCGAATGCTTTTTCAACTTGCCGTCAGGCTGGTCCAGTATTCCATAGCGAACAGCGGCCTTTTGCGCCAGTGGCGTCCCGTACAAGGCAAGCAAAAAGGCAAGGATGAACGAAAAAGCCAGGAGAATCTCATTCATGGTCTTTGATCAGCTTCCTTTTTTCCCAAGCCCGCTTGAACGCGGAGCGGGAGCGGACCAAGGCGATTATAATTTTGGGAGAACGGATTGTCAATGAACCGGCCCATAGCAGGTCTTTGGCCAGAACGAACGGCAGTGTCCACCAAAGGCGGCGGAAACGGTAGTTCTTGATCAGGGTTAGGTAGCGGTTCTTCAGCAGGTGGAAGCGCAACGGGGCGGGCCGCGCCTGGGTCAGCGAAAAGCGCGACCAGCGCGACCTGGGAAGCGTGGCGCTGCGGAAATGGTAGGCGACCGCCCCGGGGGTGAAAAAAACCTTCAGCCCCAGGATGCGGGCGCGCCAGCCGATATCGAAGTCCTCCCAGAACATAAAGAAGTCGCTGTCGTAATACTCGCCAGCGATTTTCAGGATGTCCAGGGCGCGCCTTGAAAAAACGGTCGCCGCCCCGCAAACGGAGAATACTTCCCGCTCGACCAGGGTTGCGCGCGCCAGGGGTCGGCCATAGCCTGACTCACGGGGATACAGCGCCAGCGAGCACTCCTGACCGGCCGAGTCGATGGTCTCGCGGTCGAAGCGCAGGATGAGCGGCGAGAGGAGGCCGGCCTGCGGCTGCCGGGCAAAGAACTCCAGGACGCGGCGATTGAACTCGGGGTCCAGGAAGATGTCGGCATTGGCCACCAGCACCAGGGCAGAAGTGGTCCGTTCGATGCCCTGGTTGGCCGCAGCGGCGTAGCCGATGTTGTCCGGCAGCAGGACCTTCTCCAGCGCTGGGAAGGCGTCCATGACCACCCGCGCCCCATCCTGAGAGGCGTTGTCCACAACGATCACCTGCTGGAAGGGGACGGTCTGGCCGAAGAGCGAGCGGAAGTTGGCCTCCAGGAATTTTTCGGAATTGAAGCTGACGACAACCGCGCTGATTTCCACTTGGCCGCCGGACCCCGCGGTCAGCCGCCCGGGCTCAGATCAGCCCCAGGAGCTTGCCGCCCTCTTTGAATCCTTTCAGGATGAATTCCAGGTCGGCGTCGGTGTGGGTGGCCGTGAACGAGGTCCGGATCAGGGAATCTTCGGACGGCACGGCCGGCGCGATCACCGGGTTGGTGAATATCCCGAAGTCGCGCAAGAACTTCCACATCATGAAGGTCTTCTCATAATCGTGGATGAAGACGGGAATAATGGGCGTCTCGGTGTTTCCCGTATGGAAGCCCATGGCCGTCAACTCCTTGTTCATGATGCGGGTGATCTCCCACAGGCGCTTCCGGCGCCAGGGCTCGCCCTGAATGATCTCCAGCGCCTTGTGCGCGGCGCCCAGGGCGGCTGGCGTGATGGATGCGGAAAAGATCAGCGACCGGGCATGGTGCTTGATGTACTGGATGATCTTGCTGTCGCCGGCGACATACCCCCCCAGAGAAGCGAACGACTTGGAAAATGTCGTCATGATCAGGTCCACTTCGCCGACCAGACCGAAATGCTCGGCCGTTCCCCGCCCTTTTTCCCCCATGACACCGACCCCATGGGCGTCGTCGACCATTAGTCTGGCGTGGTATTTTTTGGCCAGCTTGACGATCTGCGGCAGGTTGGACAGGTCGCCTTCCATGCTGAAGACGCCGTCGACGACAATCAGCTTGCCCTTGTCGGCGGGCTGATGGGCCAACTTGTCTTCCAGGTCCTTCATGTCGTTGTGCTTGAACTTGGCGATGTGGGCATACGAGAGGCGCACGGCGTCCATGATCGAAGCATGGACCATGCGGTCCAGGACGATGACGTCGTCGCGGCCGGCCAGGGCCGAGATGGCTCCCAGGTTGGTCTGCATGCCCGTCGAGAAGGTCAGGGCTTCTTCCTTGCCCATGAAGTGGGCCAGCTTCTTCTCCAGCTCGACGTGCAGCGAGTAGGTCCCGTTCAGGAAGCGGGAACCGCAGGTGGACGTGCCGTATTTCTCGACGGCGGCAATGGCCGCGGCCTTGATCCTGCGGTCATCGAAGAGCCCAAGGTAGTTGTTGGAGCCGACCATGAGGATCTTCTTGCCGTTGACCCAGACATGGTTCCCCTCCACTTTCTCGATCTCGGTAAAATAGGGGTAGAGGCCCAACTTTTTATAGTCTTCCGCCTGGGTGAATTCAAAGCATTTTTTAAAAACATCCATGTTTCACTCCTCGTTTGCAATGGTCGCAGGGATTCTATAGAATGGCACCATGAAAATTTTGGTGACCGGAGGCACGGGGTTCGTCGGCCGCCACCTGGTCGAGGCGCTGCTGGCGGAAGGCCGCCACCGCGTGCACGTTCTGGTCAGGGACAACGGCAAGCTGGAGGCCTGCGCCTTCAAGGACGCCGTTTCAACGGTCCGGGGAGATCTTTTCGTTTGCGAAGCGATTCCCGAGGACATCGATACGGTGTTCCATCTGGCGGCCGTGACCAAAGCGCTGACCCCCGGCGAGTTCACGCGGGTCAATGAAGAAGGGACCCGTTCGCTCCTGGAAAAACTCCAGCCCCTGAAAAACCTGCAAAAATTCGTCCTGCTGTCTTCGTTGGCCGCTGCCGGTCCCAGCCGCGGCGGCATCGCTGTGCACGAAGACATGCCTGCAAAACCGATCTCATTGTACGGCAGGAGCAAGCGGGCCCAGGAAGAACTCGTTGCGGCAAGCGGTGCGGCCTCGCATGTCATCATCCGCGCCCCGATTGTTTTCGGTCCGGGCGACATGGACATGCTCGATGCGTTCCGCATCGTCGCCAGGGGGATCGTGCCGCTTCTGGGCAGGAAGGAGCGCCGATACTCGGTCATATATGTCAAGGACCTAGTGCGCGCCATGATCGCTGCCGCCTTCAGCCCTTGCCGGAACGAGATTTTTTATGTCGCCAATCCGGAAACAATCGAATGGCGGGAGCTCATGGAAATGGTCTCCCGCCTGCTGGGGAAAAAGAAAGCGCGCACGATCGTGATTCCCGAAGCGTTGGGCCGCATTCTGGCCGAGTTCTCCGAGCTGAGCATCCGCGCCTTTGGCAAGAAGGCGATCTTCAACCGCGACAAATTCAACGAGATGAAATTCCCAGCTTGGGTATGCTCGGCCGCGAAGATCGAAACCATGCTCCATTTTCAACCCCGGATCCCGCTGCCGGCCGCACTGGAGGAAACACTCGGCTGGTACCGCGAGCGGAATCTGCTGTGAGGAGCCTTCATTTTTTCTTGATCTTGTAGTTTCGGCGGGAAACGAAGTTGGTCGAGAATTTCTGCGTGGTTTTCACCGACCAGTTGTCCGGAAAGAGCATGGTGAAAACAACCTCGCCGCTGATGGTCAGGCTGCCCAGCAGCGCCCCTTCGTTCAGCTTGAAGGGGACCTCGATCTCCTTTTGCGGGTCCAGGAAAACGCCGGCATTCTCCTGGGTGGTGGGAAGGTTCAGTTCCGAGCCGGCGAAGAATATCTTGGCAAACGACAGGTTTTCATTCTCATCCATGCGGATCAGGAACTCGGGGTTGGCCGAGATCTTCACCCCGTTGCGGACAACGATCTTGATCTTCAGCAGGCCTTCATTGCCTTGCAGGACCTGGCGCGGGGACACCAGGCATTCGATCTTCATGAAATCGTCCTGAGCATATCCCGGACCAATTGCCAAGAGCAGGATAATCAACAAAAAAAGGAGATGTTTGGTCATCGTTCTATCATTGGAATATACTATGTTTCAGGTGAATTGTCAACCGCAGCCGATTCGGAAGCCTTATCGGAGCTTGCTCTCAGGGATATCAGGGCTTTTCAACCTTGTTTTGGAGAATATCGCGGATGGTGACAGGCAAAAAATGCTCATGCAGGGTCCTATCCAGCATTTCCCAGACCTGCCTGGCCAGGCAGGAGTCCTCGAGATTGCATTTCTTGCCCAAAACGCAATCGGTCAGCGACAGCCGTTCGTTGAACGCAGCCATCAGATGCTGCATGGTGATCTCCTCCGGCTTTTTATTCATTTCATAACCGCCGTAGATCCCCTGCACGCTTTTGATCAACCCCGCCTTTTCCAGGGGTCCGGCCAGTTTTCGCAGGTATTTCGGTGAAACGTTCATCAGGCGGCTCAGTTCGGTCGTATTGATCAGCCGCTCTCCCTGGGCAATGGCGATCAGCATGCGCAAGCCATAGCGGATCTTGGTATTGATCTTCATTGGGAAAATATACCCTTTTCAGTACAATTCGTCAAATCGAATGCGCAAAAAAAACCCCTTGTCCGTTTTGGCGAACAAGGGGTTTTCCCGGTGAACGAAGTTATTTTTCCTTGGCCAGTTCCTGAATGAACTGCTCGGAAGCCATTTTACGCTTGCGGAGTTCCTGGAATTTCTGGATCACAATGGCGTATTGTTTGTCGTACTCAGCCTGTTTCAACGGTTCAGCGACTATCTTCTGCTTGTAAAGCAGGCCAATGTAGGCCCAGGGATCGGGATAATTGGGAGATAGCTCGGTGGCCTTGTTCAGGGCGGCAAAGCCCTTTTCCACGACTTGCAGGCGTTCGACCGAACCCATGACATCGGGCGGGGTCTGGTAGCTCTTGTTCCAGCAGACGACTCCGAGCCGGTAATATCCTTCGGCCAGGAGTTCGGTCTTGGCTTTCTCGTCCATATTGGCTTCATTGATTTTGGTGATGCGCAGCTCGTGGGTCTTGATGGCATCGTCCCACTTGCGCATGTTCTGGTAAAACCCGGCCAGGTACAGGTAGCCATCGGGATCGGCGGGGTTCAGGGCGATGCGCTTTTCATACATTTCGACAGCCTTGTCGTATTTGGAGTTATTGGTGTAGAAGCCGGCTAGATTGTAGTATGAGGCGGGATCATTGGGTGTGAAGGCCTGGACCTGGAGGTAGTATTTTTCGGCCGCATCGAAGTTCTGCAGCTTGTCGTTGATGTCGCCGAGGGCCTGGATGATGTTCTTGTTCTCCGGGTCCTTCTCCAGGGCCTTTTGCAGGTACTCGACGGCTTTGGCACCGTACTCCTTGTTCTTCTCGCTGTCGTCGCCCGGCTTGAAAACCATGATGTAGCTGGTGCCGAGATAATAGTTGGCGGATTGCAGGTTGGGGTTCAGCTGCAGGGCGGCTTCGTATTCGGTGATGGCCTTCTTGTATTTTTCCTCGGTGTAGAACTTGTTGCCCGTCTTGAAATGCTTGTTGGCCTTCAGGTTGGTCATCTTCAGCTTGTCGCAGGCGGTGAAGCCCGTAAGGATCAATGTGGCCACGAACAGGATCAAAGTGGCCGAACAGAGTTTTTTCATGAAAGACCTCCTAAACAAGATCACTTTATAATTGAATATTGGGGAAAAGTCAAGTTGTCCAGGGTATTTTTTGTCGTTTTCATTTGACGCGGTAGAACCAGAGAAGAAAGAGCCACAAGTCATGGATGTACGGAATGGCCTTGTTGTTCAGGTAGATCTTCGTGCTCGCCTGGTCCTTGACCAGCTCGAACAGGCTGAAAAGGTCTTCAACATCGGCGGGATAGAAGCTGGCATACGCCTTGTAATGATCGCTTTCGCCCTCTTCCATGAAATACTTGTTCTTTTTTGCCAGTTCCAGCGCTTTTTCGAAATTCTTCGAAAAATGCTTCTGAAAGCGGATGGTGATCTTGAACTCGCGGTTTGCCTTGCGGGGGTTCAGGATATTCTGCAGCTTCTCTTCCTCGATCTGTTGCCGGGCGTTCATGGCGCAATTATATACCAACGGCCGCCAACGGTAAAGGTGGAACGGCTTTTCGCCGCCCGCATCCCGGCGGCCGATCCGACGGTTGACATGGCGGCACGATTCGCCCTACAATCCCTTCATGAGCACAGATGGTTTTTCCGCCCCTTTCCCCCCTGAGGAAGAAGAATGAAGCGGCTCGCCGTGCTGGTTCCGGCATGGAACGAGGCTCAGCGGGTGGATGCCGTTATTGCCGGTCTGCGCCTCATCCAATCGGCCTGGCCGCCAGCAGAGGTTCAGGTCGTCCTGGTCCTGATCGATGACGGTTCCCTGGACAACACCTATGAACGGTTCGCGACGAGATTGAGTCAAGAAGCGCTTACAGCGAAGCTGATCAGGTTCAGCCGCAATTTCGGCAAGGATAGCGCCGTGTTTGCCGGGATGCAGGAGATGGAAGCCGATTTTTATGTGATCGTCGACGCGGACGGGCAGACCCCGTATTCTTTGGTCGCGGAAATGTACCGCCGCTGCGTAGAGGAAAGAGTGGACGTCGTATATGCGGTCAAGAAGCAGGAGCCCTATCATTGGCTGAGGCGTGCTCTGACCTCCGGCTTTTTTTTCCTGACGCGAAAATTGGGGATCCGGGAGCTGAAAAAAGGCTCTTCCGATTTCATGCTCTTTTCCCGGCCCGTGCGCGATCGCCTGGTGCGGATGCAGGAGAACGGGATCGTGGTCCGCAACCTCGTGCGCTGGCTGGGAATGGCCTCCACGGAAATCACGTTCACGCCCGGGGAGAGCGACGTCACGACGTTCACGTTCAAAAAGCTTTTCATGCTGGGGGTCAGGAGCATCATCTCCTTTTCCCACGTGCTGCGCATCAATTTTTTCATCGCCATGGGCTATTGGATTTTCTCGTTTTTTTATGCCATCCTGATTCTCTACAACAAGTTCACCGGCAGGATCGTGGTGGGCCTCAGCACCATGACGCTCTTGACGCTGCTCTCATTCGGATTGATGTTTTTCATGATCGCCATCATCGGCGAATATCTGATCATCCTCTTTGAAGAGGTAAAAAAACGCCCCCGTTTCCTGATCGTCGAAACAACGGATATCAAAGAGAAATGATCTTTTGGGGATCGCTTGCCCCGCTGCACCCCGTGAGCAATGCCAAAATAATTTTTTTGGAAAATCCACAATCTGGCAGGCAAGGAGATCATTTTTTCCGGCCTGGTTGCGTGGGATAACGTGAACCAATGAGGGTCCTGGTCATCATCCCGGCATTTAATGAGGCGGCCAATATCGTTCAGGTCATTACGTCGCTGCATGCGGAATTCCCCATTGCCGACCTGCTGGTAGTCAATGACGGTTCCACGGACCAAACCGGATGGCAGGCTGAAAAAACCGGCTTGGCCCGAGTGATCGACCTGCCCTGCAACCTGGGCATCGGCGGTGCCGTGCAGACCGGCTTCATTTTCGCTGTCCGGCATGGATACGATGCGGTTCTGCAGTTCGACGGCGACGGGCAGCACCTGGCCACGGAGATCCCCTCCCTGTTGGAGCCCATATGCCGGGATGAAGCCGATGTCGTCATCGGCTCCCGCTTCGTTTCGAGCAACCGGGGGTATCAATCTTCCCCGCTGCGCCGCGTCGGCATCGACATGTTTTCATTGCTCAATTCCCTGCTCGTCAAACAAAAGATCACCGACAACACGTCGGGGTTTCGCGCCTACAATCGCCAGGCCTTCACTTTCCTGGCTGAATCCTATCCGACCGATTACCCGGAGCCGGAAGCCGTGCTCATGCTGGGGAAGAACGGTTTTCGCCTTCTTGAAGTGGAGTCGCGCATGCGCGAGCGTCAGGGGGGGCGGTCCTCGATACGCGGATTCACGAGTGTGTATTATATGCTCAAGGTTCTGTTGGGAATACTCATGGGGGCGCTGCGCCCCAGGATCAAGAGGGGGTGAATGGTGGCGCATCATATCGAACCGTCGCGGATTCAAGTCCTGGCCATTATCGGCAGCATTTTGTTTTTGCTGTTCGTCATTGAACTGATCCGCAAAAGAAAGATCCAGGATGCCTACGGATTGCTGTGGATTTTCTTCGGCGTGGTTTTTATCGTCTTCTCAGTGTGGCGTCAGGGGTTGGAGGTCATCGCCCGCCTGCTGGGCATTTTCTATACTCCGGCCGCTTTCCTGTTGATCCTGATCATGGCCATATTCTTGATCCTGATACAGTATTCCCTGGTCATTTCACGCTTAAGTGAAAACGGCAAAACCCTCAATCAGCAAATCGGGATCCTGAGATTGGAACAAAAAGAATTGCGCGATCAGGTTGCCCGACTCAATGATGAAAAGCGGAGTGCGGGGACCCCTTGACGAGATCGGGCCGGCGGCAGCCGGTTGACCCGCAAAGTTCGCGCCCGGCCGCAAGAGAGGCTGGGGCAAAGTCCTTCATCCCGCTTGCCAGCAACCGGCTCCTGATCAGGCTGATCATCATCGCCTCGGTCATGGCCGGGGCATTTGAACTTGGCGAATGGCTGCAAACAAAGGGGATCCTGCCTTTTGGTTTTCGCTATCAATTCAGCGGGCAGGGGCTCATTAAAAAAGGTTCTTTGAATGAAATCCAACAACCGGGACTGGCAAGGATATTGCAAGAAGGCCCTGCTCCCCGCCGGATTTTTTTTGCTTCGGAGATCTACGCCGCTAGGCCCGGCCGTATTTTCTTTCATGTGACACGCCCCGAATGCGTAGCCGTGATGATGGACGGGAAATCGATTCAGATCGGAACCAAGAAATTTTTCATTCCCCTGGTCCTGAAAAAAGGATTCAATCCCATCATCATCCGCTACACGCTTCCCGCTGAAAATCCCGCCGGGTTGCATGTCGCATTCAGCGAAAATGCCACCCTCCTGCCATTCCCCTATTTCCGCCTCGTCTGGCCGGGAAAGCCGTTTTCATTGGCAAAAATCGCTTTTTACCTGATCCGCAGCATCGACATCGGCAGAACCCTCGTTTTTGCCCTGGTTTTGCTGTTTGTCTTTTTTCGGCTTCCCCATTTTTTCCGGCAGCGGCAGAACCTTGAGGCAAGTCGCCCCGTTTCTGTTTTTCAGCTGCTTCTGCAATTGTTCATCAACACTTTTTCCCTGTTCAATATTTCGGTTTTTTGCTTTTATATGCTGCAAGTCCGGATCCCTCTTTCTGTCTTTTTTTGGGGATCAATCATCATCGGCTTTTTCCTTCTCTTTCTCGCATGCAAAAAAAGAACTCCGACTTTTGCCTTGAATCGCAAAAAAGCAGGTGCATTCCTCGGGATCTCCGCGATTGTGCTCCTGCTTGTGTTTTTCACCTGCGGTTCTTTTCTGCCCCTGGAACCGATCGGTTACGGAGATTTGAATGCCCACCTGCGGATGATCAAAAGCATTCAGCTTCAAGGCCATTTTTTGGAAGAGGCGAGTTGGCGCATCTATCCCCAGTCGCTGCACGCATCCATCGTCAGCGGAGCGAGAATTCTGGGACTTCAGCCTGAGGAATGGATCACTCCCTTTCTTATGATCATGCTTGTTTTGTTGATGTTTTCCATCTACCTTTTGGGGGACGAGCTCTTTCCCGGAATTCCGATGCATTTCTGGGTCATGGCCCTTGGCATTTCCAACTCCATGTTTATTTTCGGGAGCATGTTTGGACATTACTCATTCCCGGCAATCATCGCCGTCTCCCTGTTCTTTTTCTCGCTCTTTTTTCATATGCGGAAAGCCGCCATTTCCTCCTCCCTGTCACTGGCGGCCAGCCTTGTCATCTATCCCTATTTTGCCCCAGCTTTTCTCGTTGGGATCATCATCTTCTTTTTCTGGCTCGCATCTCCCCTTGTTCTCAAAAAGTGGCTGCAACTGGCTGCAAATTTGTTGCCATCCCTGGTCGCAATGGCAATCTATATTTCCGTATACATCACCCAGGGATTTCTTCAACAAAAGGAGGGGTTTGTAACCGCCTATCTGCTGAATCCATTTTTCAGCCTTCGTTTTTGGAATACCGCCCTTATTCTTGTCGCCATCGTGTTCTGCTTCAATTTAAAAAATGCAAAACAGACTTTGGGACTATTCTCTGCCATTGTATGCGGATTTCTCATTAATTATATTCCCTACGCCTTTTTCCATGCCGTATCCACCTATTATGTAATGAAAAACATGATTCTGTTGATAGCGGCAGGGGTACTCTATTCGGCAGCAGCACTTTTTTTTATGGTTCGAAAATTTCAGAAAAAATGGCTGCTCCCATTCATCCTCTCCTTGGCTCTGCTGGTCTCCATTTTTCAAAATGCCGCCAAAACTCCTCCTCGGGTTTCCAGGGGGACCACTGCGGTGAGCCGGTGGCTATTGAAGCACACGCCATACAGGGATGCGATTTCAATGAAAGTCGCAGGCGGGGATCTATTTCAATTTTTCTTGCAGACCCTGGGAATGCAGCGCAAGCTGATCTATGTCGCTGCGGATGCTGCCGCCGATCCTTCAAGAGCATCATGGCTGGTGATCGACCGTTCCGTGACCGCTGCAAGTGAAAAAGGAAAAAGCCGTGAAAAACTGGCTGAATTCGACGATTTCTCCATTTATAAACTCGATGAAACCAGCATGCCAACAGGCAAATAAGCAACCAAAGAGAATTGATGTTTCAATCAGCCGCCGCGCGTCCCCGGGTTCTGGTCCGCCTGCATCTTTTCCCAGGTTTCGCGGAAGAGCGTCGGCATATCCAGGTGATAGGGGCACTTCTTGATACACTCGCCGCAGGCGACGCAATCCTTGTAGGTTCTGGCCAGGCCGGCGAGGCGCTCGCGCGCCCAGTCCTTCAGGTCATAAAGGAAATAATAGTTCCTGAGGACATGCAGGAACGAGATCGGCAGCCCCTGCGGGCAGGGCATGCAGTATTCGCAGCGCCGGCAGAAGCGGTCGCCCAGGCGGTCCTTCTCCGCCTGCAGCCGGGCGGTCTCATCGGCATTCAAAGGCGCCAGATTTTCCAGGGCCGCCACATTTGCCGCGATCTGGTTTTCCGAATCCATTCCCGGGATGGCCACATCGACGCCCTGATGGAAGATGAAGCGGAAGTTCAGCGCGGTCTCGCGGATATTGCCGCCGCCAACCGGCTTCATGGCGATGACGCCGACATGCATCCGGCGCGCCATGGGAATCAGTTCCTGCATGGCCTCCGTTTCCATGAAGTTGCAGGGGACCTGGATGGTTTCGAAAGCGAATTGCGCCAGGGTCTTGATGAGGATGCGCGGCTTGTGCCCCGAGATGCCGATGTGGCCTATTTTTCCCTGCTCTTTAGCCTTTAACAGGCCGGACACTGCCCCGTCGGGAGCGAGGACCTTTTCCAGATCGGCTTCGCTGGCCACGTTATGGCACTGGTAGACATCGACATGGTCGGTGCGCAGATCGCGCAGGCTGGACTCGATGTCGCGCAGGATCTCCGCAGCACCGCGGCTGAATGACTTGCCGGCAATCAATACCCGATCGCGGTAACGGGGCAGTACGCGGCCGAGTTTGCTCTCGCTGTCGGTGTAACCGCGCGCCGTGTCGAAGAAATTGATCCCCGAATCGACGGCCTTCTCCAGAACGCGGTCCGCTTCCTTCGCCTCCAGGCGCTGGATGGGGATCCCGCCCATGCCCATCCTCAGGACCTTCATGCCGCCCGTGAACAGGACCGCTGTTTTGGCCGCATTCATCATTGCACCTTCATTCATATGGGTTCAGGCCGCGCTCGCCCAGCATGCGGTAGAACAGATTCAACGGGAACCCCATGACATTGAAAAAGCAGCCTTCGACGCGCTCGACGAAAATGGCGGCCCGCCCCTGGATGGCATAGGCGCCGGCTTTGTCCATGAAATCCTCGTGGTCCAGGTAGTGGCCGATCTCGCCCGCATCCAGCTCCTTGAACTGGACATGAGTCCGGGAGATGGCAAAGCTGGTCACGCCTTCATGCATCAATGCCACCCCGGTCAGCACTTCGTGCCGCCGCCCCGACAGCCGGGAAAGCATGGCGAAGGCATCGGCGCGGTCGATCGGTTTGCCGATCAGAGAACCGTCGATCAGCACCATGGTATCGGCGCAGACGAGCAAGGAGTGAAAAAATTTCTTGCGATAGGCCGCAATGCCCTTGGCGATGGTCACTCGCTTCAGGTACTCGTCGATCCCTTCGGCGGGCCGGGCGGCCTCCTCGATATCGGGGCGGACCACTTCCGGGGCCAAGCCGATCAGTCGCAGGAGTTCCAGGCGCCGTGGCGATGCCGAAGCCAGGACGACCTTCATTTTTTAAAGAACTCTTTGATCCGGCACTCGTAGGGAGCCGGGATGGCCAGCTTTTCACCACTTTGCAAAAAACGCCGCAGCTCGTCCAGCGAGCAGATGCGGTGCGTATCGAAGATCTTGAAGATGGTCCGTGGGCCGACCCCCTTGATCTGGGACATCTCGTACAGGCTGTCGGGGAACTCGGCCAGCAGCTCGTCGAGCATCTTGAACGTGCCGACGATGACCAGGTCCTCGATCTTCTGGGCCAGGACCTTGCCGATGCCATCGATCTTGGTCAGGTCCTCGCCGGCAAGCAGCAGGTCCTCGACCGGGACCGGCAGCTCGCGCAGGCTCTTAGCGGCCCGGGAATACGCGTTTATCTTGAATTCGTTCTCGTCCTTCAGCGCCAGAAAGAAGGCCACCTTGTCAAAGGCGCGGGCGATTTCCTGGTTGGTCATGGTTGCGGTTGCTTGGTATTATTCATGTCCGGCATGGGATTCATCACATTTATCATAGCAAAATTCGCGGAAAAAGTAAATTTGACTTTGGGGCAGCGCTGGCCTACAATTCGCCCATGCACAAGATCGCTTTTTCGGGGATCCCCGGCAGCGGCAAGACCACGGTGCTGGCCGAAGTGGGGAAACTGTTGTCTCTGAAGTACCGCGTGGACGAGGTCCCCGACCTGAAACCGGGCAGCCCCTTCGACTACGACCAGCGGGCCGGCTTCGTCAGCATGTTCTATTTCATTACCAGCCAGATCAACGAGGAGAACATCCGCTCGCAGGGCCGCCCCGACTTTCTCCTCTGCGACGGTTCGCTGCTGGACCGCTGGCTGGAGTGGCGGTCCGCCAACGCCGAAAGAACGGACAACGGACAGGCCGCGGAAAAGGGTGCGCTTTTAGAAAGCCTGTATCGTTTCTGGATGCCTTCCTACACAACCATTTTCCGTATTCGCGCCGACGCCAAGGTGCTGAAGACACGGGGTGCCAAGGCCGGCTTGCAGGAGTTTGCCTCCGGCCATTCCCGGCAAATGGATGAGCTGTACGGCCAGACAATCCAGCAGGACTGCGTTCCAGCTTTCGACATCTGGAACCAACAGTCCATTGACGAAAGCGCCCAGGAGGCGATGGTGCACCTGGCGGACATGAAGCTGATCTGAGGGCGGAGGAGATCGTGCGGGTCAAACTGGCGGGCTTCAACATCGACTCTGACATCTTGCAGCGGCTCGATCCCGACGGCCTCCAGCGATTCACGCCGGAAACGCTCAGCGCCGCCTATGCCCGCATCAGCCGCAGCCCGCTCGCGGTCGACCAGCTGCGCAAGCAGGCCTGCCTGGACGTGGAAAAAGCCAGGAGATCCAACCAGAAGATCATATTCGAGATGGGGCATCACTCGGTGGCCGAGCATGCTGTCTTCAATTTCGACATCATGGGCGTATCGCGGCTGGCCCTGGAGGAGATCGAACAGTTTCGCCTGGCCTCCTATACCGAGAAATCGCAGCGTTACGTCACCCTGGATGGCGATCTGGTCGTTCCCCGTGAAATCGGGGACCCGGCACTCAAGAAAGTTTTCCGCGACGCCGTGCGCCGGCAAAACCGCTTCTATTTCAAGGCATTCGAGCGCCTGCAGCGGCGGCTGAAGCGGCTGCATGCGACCACGGTCACAAGCGCGGCCGGCCAACGGCTTGTGGAAGGGTGGGCCAAGGAGGATGCCCGCTACATCCTGCCGCTGGCCACCTGCGGCCAGGTCGGCATGACGGTCAACGCCCGCACCCTCGAGCACATGTTCCGCCGCTGGCGCCTCAGCCCCAGGCAGGAAGTGCAGAGGCTCGCGGCCAGGCTTTGCTCCCTGGTCCTGCCCGTCGCCCCCTCAATCATCCTGTTCCCCGAACCGACCGCCTTTGACCGCGATGCGTTCTCGGCCATGGACGGCCATTTCGCCTCTCTGCCGGCAATGGCGAAGCCGCGCATGCCTGCCGGTCCGGAGATCGTTTCCTGTCCTGAAAACGGCGACGACATCATCCTGGCCTCCCGCCTCAGCGTCGTCCGCTGTCTCGATCTCAACCGCGCCCTGGCCATCGTAAAAAAGATGGGGGCAGCGCAGAAAAAAAAGCTGTTCACGGAATTCTTCAGTCAGATCCGCTTCTTCAGCGCCGTACCGCGCGAATTCGAGATGGCCGACATCACGTTCCAGGCGGACGTCAGCGCCGCCAACTTCGCCCAGCTGAAGCGCCATCGCATGGCCACCCTCCTTGCCGGCGGCTACGCGCCGGAGTTGGGCAACACCCTGCCGATGAGCATCCGTGATGCCGGACTTGCCGGTGAGTTCATGGAGATCATCGCCTCGACCAACGACTCCTACCGCCGGCTCAAGGAAGCATGCGGCGCGGCGGCCGATTACGTCCTGACCAACTCCCATCGCCGCCGCGTCCTGATGAAGATGAACCTGAGGGAGATGTACCATTTCGTCCGCCTGCGCGACGACGAGCACGCCCAATGGGACATCCGCGAACTGGCCCACGGCCTCGCAAAAAAGGTCAGGGCCCGGATGCCGCTGACCGCCATGATGCTCTGCGGCAAGAGCCGGTTCCTTCGGGAGTATGAGAAGATCTATTCGTCCCCGCCGCCAGACGAAGCCTGAAAAAACCCAAGAAAGCGGCTCAGAACAGGATGAAATCAACGGCAAACAGTATGGCGACCACCGCCATCAGCGGATGGATGTCGCGGCGCTTCCCGGTCAGAAGCTTCAGCAGGACATACGAGATGAAGCCGCAGCCGATCCCCCTGGAGATGCTGAAGGTGAATGGGATCATGATGATCGTCAGGAAGGCCGGCACGGCCGTGCCGGCATCGTCCCAGCAAATGGAGCGCACCCCGGAGATGAGCAGGAAGCCGACCAGGATCAAGGCCGGAGCCGTGGCATAGACGGGAACGATCGCCACCAGCGGCGTGAAGAAAACCGCCAGCAGAAAAAGGAGGCCGGTTACTACCGAGGTCAGCCCGGTGCGGCCGCCCGCGCCGACGCCGGCAGCGCTCTCCACATAGGTGGTCACCGAGCTGCAGCCAAACAGGCCGCCGCACAGGGCGCCCAGAGAGTCGACCAGCAGTACGTTCTTCAGCCGCGGGATCCGCCCCTCCGCATCCATGAAACCGGCCTGCTCGCCGACCGCGACAACAGAGCCCATGGTGTCGAAAAAATCGCTGATCAGGAAGGCGAAAATGGTCCCCAGCAGCCCCAGGCGCAACGTGCCGGCGATGTCCAGTGCAAAAAAAGTCCGAAAATACTCGGGCTTCACGCCGGCCACCAGCGTGGACGGCAAGCCGACCAGGCCAGCAATGACGGCCGCCGCCGTGGCAAGAAGAATGCCGATCAGGAAGGAGCCCTTCACCTTTTTCGCCATCAAGAACGCCGTGACAAACAGTCCGAAGATCGCGACCAGGCTTTCGGGCGCAAGCGTGCCGAAGGCGACCATGGTCGC
>JAQUQF010000158.1 GCA_028749105.1 Acidobacteriota bacterium
GGCGCCGGCACGTTTTCCGACGGCAAGCTGGCGACCCTGATCCACGATCCACGCTGCCGCAAAGTGCTGGAGGAGTTCGTCGCCGCCGGCGCTCCCGCCGATATACTCTACCTGAACAAGCCGCATTTGGGCAGCGACCGCCTGCCGGCCATCATCCGCCGCATCCGGGAAACGATCATCACCCTTGGCGGCGAGGTCCGTTTCAATTCCCGCCTGGACGATCTGATTTTAATAGACCAAAAAATCGCTGCCGTGGTTATTGCCGGCCAGGGAGAAGTACCGGCATCGGCCGTGATCCTGGCCTTGGGAAACAGCGCTCGCGACACCTTCGCCATGCTCCTGGAGCGTGGCGTGGAGCTGCAGGCGAAGCCCTTTTCCCTGGGCGTGCGCATCGAGCATCCGCAGGCGATGATCGACGAGGCGCAGTACGGCGCAGCCGCCGGCCATCCCCGCCTGGGGCGCGCCGACTACAAGATGTTCTATCACGCCCCCGATGGGCGATCGGCGTACACCTTCTGCATGTGCCCGGGCGGGCTGGTGGTGGCCGCCGCCACCGAGCCCGGCGGCGTGGCGACCAACGGCATGAGCATGTATGCCCGCGACGGCGCCAACGCCAACAGCGCTCTTCTGGTCGGTGTCACCCCGGCCGATTTCGGCAGCGACCATCCGCTGGCCGGCGTGGAATTTCAGAGAACCTGGGAACGGAAGGCGTTCACCTTGGGCGGCAGCAATTTTTTTGCCCCCGTGCAATTAGTCGGGGACTTCCTGGCTGACCGGCCTTCCACGACGCTGGAAGATATTCAGCCGACCTATCGTCCCGGCTGGCACCTGACTGATCTGGCCGATTGCCTTCCCGGCTATGTGACCGAAACCCTGCGCCAAGCCCTTTCTTTTTTCGGGAAGCGGCTGCCGGGATTCGACCGACCCGACGCCCTCCTGACCGGCGTCGAGACCCGCAGCTCCTCGCCTGTGCGCATTGTGCGCAATGACGCCTTGGAATCCAACATTGGCGGCCTCTATCCCGCCGGCGAAGGCGCCGGTTACGCCGGCGGCATCATGTCCTCGGCCGTCGACGGTCTGCGCGCCGCCGAGGCCATCATCCGCAAGTTCGCTCCATCTTCAGGGTAAAGGGTTTTTTTTCAGCAAAAAGAAAAGCGCCCCCTTCTGCTTCATGCCGCCGGCGACGAGCTCGCTCTGCTCGCCGCTGCCGGTGAAGAGGTCGACGCGGTCGGCGCCGCGGATGGCGCCGCCGGTGTCCTGGTTGAGGACGAAGCGGCCGAACTTTTCCCAGCTGCTGATGCGCTTCTCGGCGTCGAAAACCGGCTTCTCACACTCGATGTAGGCCAGGGTGCCGAGCGGAAAGAGGCGCGGGTCGCTGGCGACGCTGCGCCAGGGTGTCAGGCGGGTGCCGAAGGTGCCGGTCGCGCTCTGTTCGTTGACCTGGAAGAAAATGTAGCTGGGATTCGCGATCATGGCCGCGGGGATGGCCTCGGGGTGCTCCTTCAGGAACGCCTTCATCCCCTGCAGGGAGAGCTGGCCGCGCTCGATGAGCTGCATGTCGAGCAGATACTTGCCGATGGACTTGAACGGGTGGCCGTTCTGGTCGGCGTAGCCCACGAAGATGCGGCTGCCGTCCTCGAACTGGACGATGCCCGAGCCCTGGATGTGCAGGAAAAAGATGTCGACCAGGCTGTCGATCCAGACGATCTCCAGGCCGCGGCCGCGCAATTTGCTGCGGAAATCGATCTCCTCGCGGGTATAGTAGGGAACGAGGCGGCTGCCCACCACGCGTCCCTTGATCTGGGGCAGGTCGGGCCGGTCCTTGTAAAAATAGAACTGCGGCTGGTCGATGGTCACCAGGTCGCCGGGGCGGCCGTACAGCGGGTAGGGGTAGCGTGGCGACTCGCGGCGCGAGCCGCGCAGCAGCGGCTCGTAATAGCCGGTGAACGTGACCTGCGGCGCCGCGCTGGAATAGAAGACGTAGTTCTCGCGCAGGTAGCGGAAAAAACCTTCGCTCAATCCCAGCTCGGCCAGCTTGGCGCGGAAATCGCCCAGGCTGGCGACGACGCGCGCGACCGGGACCGTGTCGGCGCCGAAGCGCAGGAGGGCGGCGGGATCCATGCTCGAGAATTTCTGCAGGCTGAGGTCGACGGCGTCGATGAGCGTTTGCGCCGGCTCGTCGTCGCGCAGCTCGGGAACGATGTCCACCCGCTTCAGGGAGTTCTCCACCGTCCACACCGCCGGCGGCGGTTCCGGCGGCGGCAGGACGGTCTGGTGAGGCGTCGGGACGGCGGGGGCCTTCGGCGCCACGAAGATCTTTTTCTTCGGCGCGCAGGAGAGGGAGAGGAGGGCGATGATCAGCAAAGCGCCAGCCAGGAACAGTCGTTTCAGGTTCATTATTCTCAATATAGCATAATAATGGGTGATGACGAAATCAGCTTCTTGCCCCTTCTCCTTCAGGGGAAGGGGTTGGGGATGGGGCAAAGATATCGTGCCTCACCCCCGACGCCCCCTCTCCTAAAGGCGAGGGGGAGTTTGATGGATCAGTAATGCCACCGGGATGCCGCCGTTATGGAACACGATCTTCTTCTCGTGCGGCAGGCCCAATGCCTTTTCGATCTCCAGTCCGGGGACGATGATGGCGTAGGCGCAGCCGGCGTAGTCGCGGCGCACCTTGTCGCCGATGCGCCGGTAGAGGGAGGCGATGTCGGCGTCATGCTCCTGGCGTGCGCCGTAGGGCGGGTTCATCACCAGCAAGACGCCGGCCGGATCGCAGGCGGGAGGGTGGAGGTGGAAAAAGTCGGCCTGGTCGACCTCGGCGAGCGTGGCGAGGCCGGCAAGCTCCAGGTTGCGCCGGGCTGTGGCCGCGGCCTTGGGGTCGATGTCCGAGCAGTAGATCTTGCGGGGGCCCGCTGGCGTATGCTCCTTGAACTCCCTTGCCAATTCCTCCCGCAGGTGCTGGAACCGTGCCGGCTTGAATGACGGCCAGTCCTGGAAAGCGAAGGCGCGGCCGCTGTTGACCGGGCGGCCGGAAAAGATGGCCCCGGCCTCGAGGGCGAAGGTCCCCGAGCCGCAGAAGGGATCGATCAGGACCCGGCAGCGCTCGATGGCTGCCTCGCGCAGCACGCCGCAGGCAAATGTCTCGCGCAGCGGCGCTCCTTCGGTGAGCTTACCCAGGCCGCGCTTGTAGAGGAGCTCGCCGCTCGAATCGAGGCTGACCTGGCAGCGGTTCTCATCAATGCGGATGAAGACGCGCTGGCATGCCGTCGTATCACTCTCCCTGGCCGGAGAAAGATCGGCTTGCCGGCCATAGGAGGCCAGGCGCTCCGCGATCGCCCGCGCCGCCTCCTCCCTGAGCTTGCCTTCGTGCCAGAGCCTGGAACGGCCCGCCTGGATTGAGAAGGCGACTCGGGCGCCGGCGGCCAGGTGCAGCTCCCAGGGGATGGCAGTAAGCCTGGCGCGGAACTCGCCGAAACCGGTCGCCTTGAAGCGGGCAAGGCGCATCAGCACGCGGCTCAGCGTCCCGGCGCCCAGGTTCGCCCGCCATGCGTCCTCGAGCTTTCCTGCGAAGGCGACCCCACCCGTTTCCTGCTCCTTGGTGGCCTTGATGCCGAGCTGCAGGAGCTCTTGCCGCGCCGTATCCACGAAGCCGGGGTGGACGACGGCAAAGAACTCATGACTGCTGCCCACTATGTGGTCCTTGATGCGCCGCGCTAGGGCCTTTTCGTTCACTGCTACGGCCGGGGTTTCACTCATTTTACTTTCCAACCTTTATTGCGGAAGATGTTCTCCACCGATTCCTTCCTGTAGCGCGCCTTGCGCTCCTCCCACTCCTTGGCGATGGAGGCGAAATGTTCCTGCGCCATTGCCGGGTCGGCGAAATGGACCAGGAAGACCTTTTCGTTCTCGAAGTCCGGGGCGGAGTAGAATTCGAACGCAACGTTGTCCTTGCCGTTGCCGCCCTGGAAGGCAAGGGGGAAGGGGATTTCCAGAATGTAGCCGACCTGGACCTCTTTGCGGGCGGCGCGCCATTTGCGCTCGAAGATCTCCTCTTTCAGGCGGGCGTTGTAGCGCGCGGCCGCGGCGGCCCAGTCCGGGAACCTCTCCCCGTCCAGCAGGAATCCGGGCGCCTCGCCGCTGGGCAGGCGAATATCGGAGGCTTCCAGGCGGTGGAAGCGGGCGCGGTCGAGCGTCAGGAACGGCCGGCCGCCCTGATATGCGATCGGGATCTCCATGTCCTTGATCTCCAGTTTCGCCGGCCAGCCTGCCTCCTTCAATCTCTTCAGCCAGCGATAGGGGAGGAAGTGGCGCAGGGATAACTGCTGCAGTGCCGGGTGGAACTGGAAGAAAAAGCGCAGGTCGTCGATCTTCAGGCTGCGGCGCAGCAGGCGGTAGAGGAAATCGCGCAGGGCGGCGTCAAAGGGAGGCAGTTTCTCACCCAGCGCCTTTTCCGCCTCGGCGAACCAGGCACGGTTGCGGTCAATCTCGCCGCAGCCGGGGAGCGAAGTATAGTTCTTCTCGAACCAGTCCAGGGCCAGCGTCAGGATGGCGTGCTGCTCTCCCGGTTGCTCCCAATCGGGCTCGACGGCAACGGTCTTGACCGGGCGGGAGCCGAAGAACACCTCTTCGCTGACCGTGAGCTTGTCCGCGTCCAGGGTGACGCGGCGGCGCTTCTCATAGCTGAACGGCTTCAGCTCCTCCAGCTGCTTGAGCGAGATCTCCGAGCAGAACGTGAGCAGGGGGATGAACTTCTCCTCCTTGACACCGGTGCGGGGATCCTCGCGGTTGATCACCAGGTCGAAGGGGAGACCGGCGACCATCTCCGGCCGCGCCCCGTTCAGGATCGAG
>JAQUQF010000159.1 GCA_028749105.1 Acidobacteriota bacterium
TTTATTCTGGTGAATATGTAATCGAGATCCTCTTCTTTCAGGACCACGCGGTAGTAATCGCTCTCCCCCAGCCGCTGCGGCTCGTAGCCCTCGGCGTCGAAATACTTATCGGTGCGGCGGCGGTCGACCCAGTAGACCAGGGCGGCGCGGCCGCGCACGATCTCGATGCCCGTGACGCCATGGCGGCCGATGCCGCAGCCCGAATTGAACAGGCAGGGGAGCAGCGGGCCGTCATGGTAAAGGTTTTCGGCGCTGCGCACCTGGGGGTCCTTCTGCTGCAGCTTGACAAATTCCGCCTTCAGGCGCTCCAGCTGCCGCTCCAGCCCCGGCTTGGCCGCGGCGGCGGCCCGCGGGTAGCGGCGGCAGAGGTTCTCGATCGCGACCGTCAGGGTTTCCAGGCGCGACAGGGATTCGAACAGGGGACGATGGGTGTGGCCGATCAGGGCCATGATCTTTTTTTCGCGGGCAAAGCCGTACATGCGCTTCTCCACGTTGAAGCGGCGGCGACTGCTTTGGGCCACCGTGTAGTTGCCGATGCCCAGCGGGCGGAGCAGCCAGCGCAGGAACAGGATGCCGAAGGTCTGGAACGCCCAGTTGAGGTTCGAGGTCTGGTGGCCGTGCATCACGAACAGCACTTTCTCTCCCAGGCGGATCTTCAATGATTGCACGACCGGAAAAGGCAGGTCGCGCCTGCCCCGCCGCAGCAGCCCCAAGTCGTGGTTGCCGACCAGCTTGACCAGGGCGCCGCACGCGGCGAACTCGGCCCAGACCCGGTAGACCTCGGCCCAGCGGGCGGTGATGCGCTGCAGGCGGAAGCGGGCCAGCTCCTCGATGTCGCCGTTGAGGACCAGGGTGAATCTCTTTTCCAGGTAGTAGCGCCGCATCAGCGCCAGGAACAGCTCGCCGTTTTTCTTGAAATCGTCGCTGGCGCCGCCGTCGCCCAGGTGAAGGTCGGAAAAGATGACCAGCCGGTGATCGGCGCCCAGAGCCAGTTCGGGGGCGGATCGCAGCAGGCGGGCCAGCTTGCGTTGCAGCTTTTTAGTCAGCATGTCCATGTCAGGAATTCCGCTTGCCGCCTGCCAGCTGCAATATGGAATAGACCTGGTAAACCAGGCCCATGGAGGTGAGGATGACGGTGGTCCAGAGGAACACCTCGGCCCGGCCGAGCAGGCACCAGACCATGGCATAGAGGGAGATGAACTCCTTGCGGTAGATGAAACCCAGGCGCACGCCCAGGTGCTCCAGCCAGTGCAACGGCTTCCCGGTCTTGCCCTTATCCTGCACCTGCCGGGCGACTTCGGCGATGTTGCCGCGATGGCCGCTCAGGCGGATGCGCGCCAGCAGCAGCAGGTAAAAGAGCGCGACGGCCAACATGGTGACCGCTCCCAGCGCCAAGTGGGAGGGGTCCGCGCTGACGGCATAGAGGCCCACGGGCAGGTTGATGTAGAAAACGAGCAGGGTGATGAAGTCGCAGAGGTTGTCCAGCCTGGCTCCCAATGCGGAAAAGCGGAAGGTCAGGCGGGCGATCTCGCCGTCGCAGCCGTCGAAGATCGAGACAAACTGGAACAGCAGTCCGGCGGCCAGCGTGTTGCCGTAGCCGCCGCGGCCGATCAGCCAGCCGCTGAGCAGGCCAAGCGCCAGGTTGGCCACGGTGACCTGGGTCGGCCGGACCCGCAAGCGGATGAGCAAGCGGCTGATGGGCCAGGAGATGCGGCGGTTCAGGTGGCGGGAAAAGAAGCCGTCGCTGGGCTTGCCCAGCGAACGCCGCAAAAGGGCTCGCGCCTCGGCGACGGCCGGCGGCGCATCGGCCACGACCCAGCCCAGCTCAGGCGGAACAGCCAGTACCGCGCCCTCATCGGGGTGGAAGAGGGTAGCAAGGCCGTTTTCCCCGCTCGGGTCCGTCAGGCTGTCGCAGAGGCGCGGGAAGAAGACGGCCGGGCAAACGGCCAGGCCGCGAAAACAACGGTCCTCATCCCCCGCACGAACCAGGAGCGTGGGGCCCTCAGGCTGGAGCTGATGCAGCCAGCCCGCCAGGCCGGAGGCGAAGACAACCGAGGCGCGGACCAGCAGGAAGGGCGCCTGGGGAAGGGGCAACGCCGCATCCCTGCCGCCGGCGGCGGCCCAGCTCAACTCGAGTCCGGACCGCTGCAGTTCCTTGTTCGCGCGCAAGCGATCGGGCTGCGCCGCACCCGCTTCTGCTCCGAGTATCAGCAGGCGGCGGATCCCCCCGTGGCCGAGGGCCAGGACGACCCGCTCCAGGAGGGTGAGGCCGAGCAGAACGCGCCGCGGTGCCTGCCCGCGATCAAGGACAATGACCGCCTGCTCAACCATGGCGCATCCTCAGGCCGGCGGCGCGTCCGCGGGCGCCGCGGTAGTGGGCATACAGGGCCATGCCGACGGCGGCAAACGCCAGCTTGCGGATGCGCTTGATGATCCCCATGCTGAGGCCGATCAGCGGCGGATAGCCCATGCTGTGCAGGATAAAGAGGTGCGACCCCTCGGCGATGCCCCACTGCCCCGGCATGAGGAAAAAGACGGTATTGATGCCGGCGACCATAGCGGTGATGAAGAGGGCGCGGCCGAAGCTGACCGGGCTGCCCAGCACGTGCATGATCAGGATCGTCTCCAGGACGCCGGTCATGCGGGCCAGGAAGTGCCAGCTCCAGGCCGCCAGAAGCCGCGAGCGCGGCGCGCGGTAGAGGCGGACCAGCTGCACGCCAAAACTGCGTATCTGCCGCTCCTGCGCGGCAATGAACCGCCGCAACGGCGGCAGCCAGCGGCCGAAGACCGACAGCACGGGGTGCATTCCCTTCAGTTGCAGGGCGGCAAAGATCAGGATGCCGGCAAGCGAGATCAGCAGGCACAGGACGGCGGGTAAAACGAGCGGTCGGGGGAAATAGCCGCCGGCCCAGGCGACGAGGAACCCCAGGACCATGAAGGGGATGCCGGCCCCATACTCGAAGGTCTTGTCGACCATGATCCCGGCCAGCGCCTCTTTTTTTGATAAAAATCCGGCGGTAAGTTGCAGCCGCGCCGCCTCGCCGCCCAGGTTGGCCGACGGCAGCAGGGCATTCAACGCGTCGCTGATGAGTTTCACGTTGAACAGGTAGAGGAGCGGCGCGCCTCGGAAGCGCTCGCGCTGCATGGTTTGCCAGGACAGGGTCTGGAAGAAGAGCCAGGCCGCCCCCAAAATGCAGATTGCGCCGAACCACCAGCCGAAGCGCGACAGTTGGGCCAGGATGGTGGCGGCGCCCATGTCGGCCACCAGGTAGACCAGGAGCGCGATGCCCAGAAAGACGAAGGCGGTTTTGAGGACCTGCCGCAGCGCGCCGGATCCGTTGGGCTTGGGGTCCCTGCGGGGCATCGTCAGAAGCGCGGCGCCCCGCCGGCAACGTGCGCTTCGGCCAGCTTCAAGGCGCGCTCGTCGTCGACATCGATCCAAAAGCGGCCGCCGCTATCCAAAGCCAGAGCGTCGCCCCTGGCAGCCAGGACGCGGATGCCGCCCGAGAGAGAACCGTCGCCGCGGCGCACACTCTCCTCCAGGGCGGCGAACAGCGCCGGCGTGCAGCGGAAGATGCCCGTGTCGAAGCCATTGTACGCTGCCAAACACTTGCCGATTTCGACGATGCGGCCGTCGCGAACCAGCACCTTGGTCACGTCGTCCAGATCGATGTGCGGATGAGCCGCGACACGCGCATCCACGGCGAGCGCCACCTGGTCCCCGCCGACGGCAGCGTCCAGCACGGCACCCAGGAGCCGGCCGTCGAACAGGTGATCGGCCATCAACATGACGAAGCCACCCCGGATGGCGTCCCGTGCCGCCAGGACCGAGTAGCCGTTCTCGCGGCGCCACTCGGCGTTGTCGAGGACGGTGGCCGTGACCCCGAGCCGGGCGGCGGCTTGCGGAACGAAGGTTTCGAGCTCGGTACAGCGGTAGCCGCCGACGATCACGAATTCACGGATGCCCTGCCCGGCGGCCAGGGCCATGACCCGTTCGATGAGCGGCGTGCCGGCCACCGGCGCCAGCGGTTTGAGCGGAAAGCGATGGGCCAGGCGGCTGCCCCGTCCGGCGGCGATGATCAGGCACTGCAACGGTCACTCCGCTTCGGCACCGCTGATGAACTTCTCCACCATCTCCCGGGCCACGTCATCGGGGAACTGCCGTGGGGGATGCTTCATGAAATAGGCCGATGGGCCGTACAGGATCCCCGACTGGCCGCGGTCCAGGGCCAGCTTGATGCAGCGGATGGCGTCGATGCCGACGCCGGCCGAATTGGGAGAGTCCTCGACCGAGAGGCGCAGTTCGACATGCATGGGCACGTCGCCGAAGCCGCGGCCTTCGATGCGCAGAAAACAGAGCTTGTTGTCGTTCAGCCAGGGGATGTAGTCGCTGGGACCGATGTGGATGTTGCGGCTGGCCAGCGGCTGCCCCAGGACCGACGTGACAGCGCTGGTCTTGGATATGCGCTTGCTCTTCAGCCGGGTCTGGTCGAGCATGTTCAGGAAGTCGGTGTTGCCGCCGGTGTTGAGCTGGTAAGTGCGTTCGATCTTGATGCCGCGGTCGGTGAACAGCTTGGCCAGCACGCGGTGGGTGATGGTGGCCCCCAGCTGCGACTTGATGTCGTCACCGATGATGGGCAGGCCGCGCTCGGCGAAGCGCCTGGCCCACTCGCCAGAGCCGGCGCTGGCGATGAACACCGGCATGTTGTTGATCAGGCCGACGCCGGCGTCAAGGGCGCACTGGGCGTAGAACCTGACGGCTTTTTCCGAGCCCACCGGCAGGTAGTTCATCATGACCTCGGCGCCGCTTTCCTTGAGAATGCGCACCACGCCGTCGTG
>JAQUQF010000160.1 GCA_028749105.1 Acidobacteriota bacterium
TCGGCCATGCTGTCGGGCGTGCTGATCAAGGTTTCCGGCGTCTACGCCATGACGCGCATCTTCATGAACGTCTTCGGCCTCACGCCGGCCCTGACCACGGTGCTGACCGTCATGGGCGTCGTTTCGATCTTCGTCGGCGCCCTGGCCGCCCTGGGCCAGAACGACATCAAACGCATGCTGGCCTATTCCTCGATCAGCCAGATCGGCTACGTGGTGCTCGGCCTGGGCCTCGGCACGCCGCTGGGCATCCTCGGCGGCCTGTTCCACCTCTTCAACCACGCCCTGTTCAAGTCGCTGCTCTTCTTGAACGCCGGCGCCGTCGAGCAGTCAACCGGCACGCGCTCGCTGGACAAGATGGGCGGCCTGGCCAAGGTCATGCCCCTGACCGCGGTCACCTCGGCCATCGGCTCGCTGTCGATCGCCGGCGTGCCGCCGCTGAACGGCTTCTGGAGCAAGCTGCTGATCATCATCGCCCTGGTGCAGGCCAAGATGCACGTCCTGGCCTTCCTGGCCGTGCTGGGCAGCGTGGTCACCCTGTGGTACTACCTGGTGCTGCAGCATCGGGCCTTTTTCGGCAAGCTGAATGAAGCCATGAGGGGGGTCAAGGAAGCCCCGTTCTGGATGTCGGCCGCGATGGTCCTGCTGGCCCTGCTCTGCATCGTCACCGGCCTGGTCTTTCCCTTCGTCATCCAATCGTGGCTGCAGCCCGCCGCCGACATCCTCGGCCAGGGGATCGGCGTGGCCCTGAACTTCATCGGATTTTAGGAGACGCGCATGCACCTTTTTCTATTGATCGGTTTGGTCGCCTTTTCCATACTGGCCGTCCTGAGCCGCGACCTGCTCAAGAGCGCCATCAGCCTGGCCGTGGCCAGCATCTTCCTGGCCCTCGTGCTCTTTCTCATGAACGCCGTCTATGCCGGGGTGTTCGAGCTCTCGGTGGTCGCCGGCCTGATCACCGTCCTCTTCATGACCACCATCGCCCTGACGCGCAACGACGGCGACGTGGCCGAGAGCAAGCGCCACCGCTTCATCTTCCCGCTGTTTTTCCTGGCGCTGGCGCTCATCGACATCCTGGTCATGAAAAAGCTGCTGGGCCAGATACCGGCCATCCAGAGCTCCGAGACCGGGACGTTCAGCCAGGTATTGTGGAACCAGCGCACCTTTGACCTGGTCGGGCAGGTCGGCGCCATCTTCGCCGGCGTGCTGGCCGTGCTGGCCCTGTTCCGTCCCGACGGAGAAAAAGCCCACAAGAAAAATGCCTCTGAGGGAGACCGCCATGAATAACCTGTGGATCCTGAACATGGGCGCTGTCGCCCTGCTCATCGGCATCGGCCTCTACTGCCTGCTGACCATGAGGAACACGGTCAAGCTGCTGATCGGCATCGAGGTCATCTCCAAGGGCGTCACGCTGGCGCTGGTCGCCAGCGGCTACGCCCGCAACAACCTGATGGTCGCCCAAAGCCTGGCCATCACCGTCATCGTCGTCGATGTCGCCGTCATCGCCACGGCGCTGGCCCTGATCATCAACATCAACCGCCATACCAAGAGCCTTGACGTCGGGAAACTGACCAGGCTGAAGGGATAACCATGAAAAACATGTTGGAACTCTTGCTTGCGCCGCCGCTGGCTTTCCTGGTCTTCCTGGCCATCTTCACCATCATCTATTTCCTGGCCGGACGCCTGGCGCCCAAGGTCAACGCCGTCGGCGGCAAGCTGAAAAGCTACGCCTGCGGCGAGGACATACCGGGAAGCAAGGTGCAGTTCGGCTACCGGCTGTTCTTCTGCATCGCCCTGTTCTTCACCATGATGCACGTGGCCGCGCTGGTGGTCGCCACCCTGCCGTCGGGTCCCATCGCCTATTTCGGCTTGTTCTACCTGGGCATGATCTTCCTTTCCGTAGCGGCCCTGGTCACAAGGAATTAACATGATCGAACGACTGGTCCACTGGTCACGGGTCAAATCCCCGTGGGTCCTCCATCTGAACACCGGTGCCTGCAACGCCTGCGACATCGAAATCCTGGCCGCCCTCATGCCGCGCTTCGACCTGGAGCGCTTCGGCATCCTGCTCAAGGGAACGCCGCGCCACGCCGACGTCATCATCTGCACCGGCCCCGTCACGCGGCAGAATCGCGACCGGGTGGTGCGCATCTACGAGCAGGTGCCCGATCCCAAGTTTGTGGTGGCCGTCGGCGCCTGCGCCATGTCGGGCTGCGTCTACCGCGGCTCCTACAACGCCAACCTTGGCGTCGACCAGGTCCTGCCCGTCAACGCCTACATCCCCGGCTGCCCCATCCGTCCCGATGCCCTGATCGACGGCGTGGTCAAGCTGCT
This sequence comes from Acidobacteriota bacterium, assembly GCA_028749105.1. Classification (GTDB taxonomy): domain Bacteria; phylum Acidobacteriota; class Aminicenantia; order UBA2199; family UBA2199; genus UBA2199. The sequence continues at coordinate 2,332 of JAQUQF010000160.1, forward strand.
CAATTCGCTGAAGTGAGGTCACGATGAAACCCGAAGCCATGCTTGAAAAGATCATCAGCGACAGGAAAGACAGCATCCTGGAGGCCGTCCTGAGCGCCCCGCGCCGCATCCAGGTCAAGGTGCAGCACGAGCAGTTGAACCCCGTTCTCGCCTACCTGAAGGAGGCGTTTGGCCTCACCCACCTGGGAACGATCTCCGGCAACGACCTGGGCGACCACTTCGAAGTGATCTACCACCTTTCCAGTGCCGATTCCACGGTCAACGTGCGCCTGCTTACGCCGCGCAGCGATCCGAAGATCCCCAGCGTCTGCGCCGTCATCCCCGGGGCGATCCTCTACGAGCGCGAGCTCCAGGACATGTTCGGCCTGAAGGTGGAGAACACCCCCGACCCGCGGCCGCTGCTGCTGGCCGACGACTGGCCGTCCGGCGAATACCCCCTGCGCAAGGACTGGAAGTTCGAACGCCCCGCTGAAGTCATCCCGGGAGGTGAATGATGGAATTCAAAGTCGCCCTGGGCCCGCAGCACCCCGCCCTGCACGAGCCGATCAGCATCCGCATGACGCTGGACGGCGAGATCATCCGCGACGCCGACCTGAAGCTCGGCTACAACCACCGCGGCATCGAGAAGCTGGCCGAGAGCCGCACCTTCATCCAGAACCTCTACCTGACCGAACGCATCTGCGGCATCTGCTCCTTCTCCCACCAGACCTGCTACACCCAGGGGGTGGAGAAGCTGATGGAGCTGGTGCCGGCCAGGCGCGGCCTCTACATCCGCACCCTGGTCTGCGAGCTGGAGCGCGTGCACAGCCACCTGCTCTGGCTGGGCGTCGCCGGGCAGGAGGCGGGCTTCGAGTCGTTCTTCATGTACACCTGGCGCGACCGCGAGGTGGTCATGGATATCTTGGACTGGATCTCGGGCAACCGCGTCCACTATTCGATGAACACCTTCGGCGGCGTGCGCCGTGACATCGACGAGCTGCAAAAAAAGAAGATCCTCGACACCCTGGGGCTGCTGCAGCAGCGGACCGAATTCTATCTGAACCTCGCCGCCAGCGAACCGACTTTCGTGGGCCGCCTCGCCGGTGTCGGCAAGCTGAGCAAGGAGCAGGCCATCGCCCTCTGCGCCGTGGGCCCCACCCTGCGCGCCTCCGGCGTGCCGATGGATGTGCGCAAGGACGACCCCTACGCCGTCTACGACGAGGTGCCCTTCGAGGTCTGCACCGCCGACAGCTGCGACGTGCTCGGCCGCGCCGTGGTGCGCGTCAAGGAGTTGATCCAGTCCTACCGCATCATCGAGTTCCTCCTGAAGAACCTGCCCGAGGGGCCGTTCAAGGTCAAGGCGCCGCGCAAGGTCAAGGAGAACGAGGTCTATTCCCGCTACGAGGCCCCGCGCGGCGAGAACGTCCACTATATCCGGAGCAACGGTTCGGACAAGCCCGAGCGCCTGAAGGTCCGCGCCCCGACGCTGGCCAATTACGCGGCCACCATCGCCATGCTCAAGAACGGCTTCATCGCCGACATCCCGCTGATCTTCGCCGCCATCGACCCCTGCATCTGCTGCGCCGAGCGCCTGGTGCAACTGGACGACGCCTGCAGCGGCGAGCGCAGCGTCCTCACCTTCAGCCAGCTGCGGGCCATGGCGAACGAGCGCTATAAAAAAATCGATTTCAGGAAAAAGGAAACCGCATGGCCATTTTAAAACCCATACTCTACATCCTGGTCTACCCGGGTCTGCTCTTCCTGCTGGTCTATTCCACCCTGTGCGAGTGGGTCGACCGCAAGCTCTACGCCCGCATGCAGAACCGCATCGGGCCGCTGCACACGGGGCGTTCCGGCATCCTGCAGCCGGTCGCCGACATCGTCAAGCTCTTCGCCAAGGAGGACATTGTGCCGGAAAGGGCCGACAAGCGCATGTTCTCGGTCCTTCCCATATTCGCCCTGGCCGTCATCTGCACCGCGGCGCTCTACCTGCCGCTCTGGCACTACAGCGCGGCGCCATCCCCCATCTCCTTCCCCGGCGACCTGATCGTCGTCGTCTACCTGCTCAGCCTGCCGACGCTGGTCTTCTTCCTGGCCGGCTGGCATTCGACCAACTTCTTCTCGGCCATCGGCGGCGTGCGCGTGCTGACCATGCTCTTCGGCTACGAGATCCCGCTGATGCTCGCCCTGCTCTCGCCCGCCGTGCTGGCCGGCTCCTGGCGCATCCTGGAGATCGCCGTCTTCTACCAGAATCACCCGCTGCTGATGCTGGCCAATATCATCGGCTTCGGCATCGCCCTGATCACCCTGCAGGCCAAGCTGGAGAGGGTGCCCTTCGACATCCCCCACGCCGAGACCGAGATCGTCGGCGGCCAGTTCACCGAATATTCGGGGAAGAAGCTGGCCTTCTTCCGCCTGCTGGCCGACATCGAGATGGTCGTCGGCGCCGGCCTCGTCGCCGCCGTCTTCCTGGGCGGCTTCCCCGGCGGGCTGCTGCCGGGCCTGGCCTGGTTCATCCTC
>JAQUQF010000161.1 GCA_028749105.1 Acidobacteriota bacterium
GGAAACAATGGCCGGAGTCATGGTTCCCCTTTATATATACCCTGGAACGGAATGGGACAAACTTATTTCGGCCAAAGCCGCTCATCCTCAGGTGCCTGTCGGGGCCATCATCAACGTCAACAGCGGACCCGGCACCGCCTACAGTTCCACCTGGGGCACGTATATCAACAAGCTCCTGGCCGCAGGTATCCAATGCTTCGCCTACATCTGGTGCGGCGAAATCAACGAGTTCGATTCCAACCGGGATTGTACTCGAGACGCGGCAAACTGGAAGGCTTGGTACCCGGGAATAACCGGAGCCTTCATCGACGGCTTCCATGGCGGGTACTCTGCAACAGGCGACCTGCAGGTGCAACGGGCCCGGGCAGCCGGCTTCGCTCCTGTTTGTGGGAATCCCGGCATGGATATAGCCGAGAGCCAGCTCACAGGCGTGGATCTCGCCTGCGTCTACGAATCCGCGGGGCAGCCCTCTGTGGCCGTGATGCAAGCCCTGGCTGCCAAACACGGCGCCAGCAAGAACTATTTCCTCGCCTACTCTGTGCCGACGCTGGATTCGGGCCTGGTGAAACAGGCCGCGTCATACTGCTCCTGGTTGTATGTAACCAGCGATGTCCTTAATAATCCGTGGGACACATTGCCAGCGTACTTCAGCGACATAGTGGCGGCATTGGACACAGTCAACACCGTGGATATTATTCTGGCGGCCAACAACAGCCTGATCACCGAACAGCAGACAGACAAACCTGTTGAGGTATGCCTGAGAGCCCTGTCAGGCATCACTGGCTCGGATACCAGGGCTGTCTTTACCGCTATCGGAAACAACCGCAGGAAACTATACATAACCGATAGCCTCGGCGTATCCTGCGCCATTGAAATAGCGACCTGGGACGTGGTAAACCAGGTGGCGATTCTGTGGGTTAAAGTTCCCAGCCTGGCGCCGGGGAAGAACAATGACCTTTATCTGACGGCTGGTCCTGACCTGGCTGATAACCCCCTGTCTGGCGATACCGGCACAGCGGCAGCCAATGCGGTCTGGAGCAATGGCTTCAGGGCTGTCTATCACCTGGCAGAGTCCGGCAATACCTTTATTGATTCCACCGGCCGCGGGCACACAGGCACCAAGGTGGGAGCTGTATCAAAGGCGGACCTCGGGCAGCAGTTCAGCGGCGGCTACATAACAGTACCCTCGCATCCCGACTTCAGCCTGCCTATACCAGGATCCCTGATGGCCACCGCGTGGTTCAATCATCCTAATCCGGCCTTCAGCTCACCGGAGTACATAAGGTTCCTGGGTAAATCCGAGAGCAATCAGCACGAGTGGTTCCTGGAAATGTACGGCTCTCAGAATACGGCTCGAGTCAACCGCATCAGCGGGTACGTCCACAATGCCGCTGGAAACGATGGCGCTGGAGACTACAGCCAGGAAGGCGTCATAGCACCCAATGCCTGGATCTTCGTCGCTGATATCCTTGAATGCACCAGCCCGACCAGCGGGTTCGTCACTTTATATCGCGACAATGCCAGGCACAGCGGCGGCCCCGTAACGGGTTCTGGCCGACAGTTCTCTGAATACGGCATAACCTATACTCCGGGGTCAGCTCCATTTACTATCGGTAGTGGCTGGCCGGGGAACGGAGACAGATGGCCGGGCAAGATCGCCGAAGTCAGAATCCAGGTCAAGCGCAGTGTGGGGTGGATCAGTACTGATTACTACGCCTCATCTGATAGCCTCTTCAGTTATTTCGTAGGAGGGGACAATATGAAAGTATTTCCAGCCGGAGCACAGAAAACCGCGACCCTGCCTATCACGTTCCCGGCGATAGGCGCCTGCCAGATAGAAATGTTTATGAGTTCCGATGGCGGAACAACGAAGGCGACGACCTCGGGCAAGATCGCCTTCAACCCGACAGGGGCAGCGCAGAACGTGGCTTTCTCCATCAAGATGCCAGCCGCGGGTGGTATCTATAAGGCCTTCGGAGAGGTTTCGTTCGGCGGAGCCGTTGTATGGGGATTCTATGATGTCGAAGACATCGCCATACCGGTTGGCACGGTTGGCCCGATAGTGTGGGCGTAATGGCTACGCCTATAAAAGCGATTGTTGGAGGAATACTGGCCGTGATAGCTGTCGTGGCGCTCAAAGGCATAGCCGGTGCGGCCACCGCCACATATACCTGTCCCTATGGCGACGGGCTGACCTTCACGAGCCTGGCCAAGCTGCAGGAGCATGTTCAGACCGAGCACCCTGGGGAAAAGGTTCCCGTATCCTTGAAATGGAGCTAAATGCTGACAAGTGATTCACAGCAAGATGCAGAATACGCCGAAGAACACCTGCACCACAAGGTCAGGTGGTTTGGCAAGCTAAACCCGCAGGATGCAACGCACTGGGCGGTAACTATCGATGGGCACCTGGCCCAGCCGTTCCGTGCTATCTCAGGCAATGGCGTCTACGGCGCCGACCCGGGCGATGAGGCCCAGTGTTTTGGCACGGCGGATATTCCTATTACGGGTATGAAATGGGGAGACTTTGACGAGATCCTGATAGTCGCCAACTCGTCAAATACTCTGTACCTGGGCCGCCTGGTATGGGGCACGGGCACGCTGGCCGCCAGCATCGGGCTTGGACAGTATTCTGAATTTGTGTTCTTCCGCCCAGCGGCTGACAACAACAGGAAGGTATTTGTGGCCACCTGTGAGAAGATTCCCATTGAAATAGCCGGACTTCCGGTCAAGATATGGGTTCAATGCCAGAACGCAACCGATAACGCTACCATAGACTTCATCATTGGCGTTCACGGATACAATTTCTAAGTGATAGAATAGAGACGTTATGGAAAACAACTGCCCTTGTGAATGCGATAAGCTTCCACGGTTCACCGGCGAGCAGGCCCACCAGGTGATCTCCTTCATGGCTGTAACCACGAAGCCGGAACCACTGGCCTGGCCCCAGGGTCCGGAGCACTTGTATGAAACCCTGGCCGAGGGCATGAACGTCGAGTTGGAGCATTGCGACGTCACGCACGGCGACACCCTCATGACGGCGAAGATCGCGCTGGCGCACCTCCGCGAGGACCCGGAATACTATCAGAAGCTGAAGAAAGCGGGACTGTAATGGCAGCCAAATGTACGCCCTGCATGGGGAAAGAACTCAAGGCGGCGCTGAAATTCAACGTTGATGACCCGAAGCTGCATGCGGCCCTCGACAAGGTTCCCGACTGCGACAAGCCGCGCGCCTTCGAGCTATGCGGCAAGCTGAAGGGCAGCAAGCGGCCCATGAGCGCCTACCAGTCATTTGTGAGCGAGTGTATGAAGGCGAAGAAGCTTCACGGCTTCGACCCTGAGGCGATGAAAGACTGCGCCGGCAGATGGCGCGAGCAGAAGGAGAAATAAGATGGGCTGGATAGTATCAGGGTCAGGAAGTACATATTCTGAAGCTGAAACCGAAGCGGAGGCGATAGCTGAGGTAAAAAAGATGCAGGTCGGAGTATTTGCTTATGGCCTGCAAGCTACTCCGTATCAATGCCCATGCTCTTGTAAGGAAGACAAGAAATGAGCACCGAGTCCCTTCGCCAGTACGTGAAAGCGGCACGAGCCCAAGGCTCCGGTGATACAAAGTCGGCTGAAGCGCACCTCGCAGCCAGTGTCGGTGTGGAACGGATCACGCCTTACATGAAACAAAACCTGGGCAAACTGGTAGACGGCGACGAGGCTGTGCTTACTGTAGTATTACACGAAGCGAGGAAGTAGTGGTCGTCATCATAGACATCGGGCTGCCGGCGACCTACATCTGCCCTAAATGCGGAGGCGTCGTCAAGTCCGGGGAATACTGTAACTGTAACTGCAAGGAGAAGTATGTCAGAGCAGGCATGTGATTGCACGAAAACCAAGTCCCTGGCCGAGTGGATTGAGCAACCCGAGGCTCCGGACCATTGCCCGCCATGTATCCTGAAGCCCTTGGCGGAAAGCTACCTGGGAACCCTGGAAGAAGCCAAGGCTACGGAACAGATAGCCAAGCTGGAAGAAGCGTGGGCCGGCAGCGATCCATTGACAATAGCGAAGGTCATGGATAATATTAAGTCGGAAGTGGGGGAACCCCTTAGAAAAGACCTTGAAGCCCTGGACTGTCAGGCCCAGTGTTTCAGGGAAGCAGCAGCAGAAACTCAGCAGCAGCAAGAATAAACTTTGATAAGGAGAACCTCTAATGAAACTCAGCGGCAAAAATATCACGGTACCTCTGGCCAGGAAGATCCTCGGCCTGCCCGGGCACTCGACCAGCGCCTTCAATCGCTGCGTCGGCGGCAAACTGCGCGGCCATCGCGGCGGGAACATAATCGGTTCCTTCACCGAGGCTGCGAAGTCCTGCAAGGGCACCCGCGGCAAATAGCCCATGAAGCTTAGCGGGAAGAACATCACAGTTCCTCTGGCGAGAAAGATGCTGGGCCTGCCCGGCCGAGAGCCGAGCGCGTTCAACAGGTGCGTGGGAGGTCAGCTACGCGGCGTTCACGCCAGCTACGCTGAAATGCAGGAGCTACTCGCCAGGGCGGCGCATGGGCATTGCGCCAGGTCCGGCCACGACTGCCATTACAGGCGCTCCGGTCCGGTTTCCCGGGAACAATCACTGATGGTCCGCTAACACCCTTTCCCCCACTAACGAATAACGGCGGAGCTGATTAGGCTCCGCCGTTTGTATTACAGGTCGTCCAGACGTTGCCACCGGCGCCATAACTCGTTTGTCCTCGCCAGCGCCCACAGTAGCTCCGTTATCAGCCAGGCCACGGCGAGCCAAAGAACGTAT
>JAQUQF010000008.1 GCA_028749105.1 Acidobacteriota bacterium
GTGCCCAGGGCGCAAAGGGAGGCATCGGTCATGAACTCGCCGAGTTCCTCGAGCAACTCGATGTCGCCTTCCCGGCCCTTGCCGGCGCAGATGTTGGTAAGGATGATAAGCATCCGTTTCAGGCCTTCGCGGCAGGGCACGCATTTTCCGCAGGATTCCTCGGACAGGAACTTGACGAAATACCTGGCCGTGTCGACCATGCAGGTGTCCTCGTCCATGACGATCATGCCGCCGGAACCCATCATCGAACCGACCTTGTCCAGTTCCTCGAAATCCACGGGCATGTCGAGATATTTGGCGGGGATGCAGCCGCCGGACGGACCGCCGGTCTGGACGGCCTTGAACTTCTTGTCGCCTGGTATGCCGCCGCCGATGTCGAAGATGACCCGTCTCAGGGTCGTGCCCATGGGCACCTCGACCAGGCCGGTGTTCTTGACCTTGCCGACCAGGGAGAAAATCTTGGTGCCCTTGCTGCCCTTGGTCCCGATGCCATTGAACCAGGCCGCGCCCTTGTTGATGATGGCCGGGACGTTGGCCCAAGTCTCGACGTTGTTCAGGTTGGTCGGTTTTTCCCACAGGCCGCTGACTGCGGTCCGGATGTATTTCAACCTCGGCTCGCCGACCCGGCCCTCGATGGCCGTCATCAGGGCGCTCGACTCCCCGGAAACGAAGGCCCCGGCGCCTCGGTGGATGGCGACGTCGAAGCTGAACTCCGATCCGAGGATATGGTCGCCGAGCAGGCCGAGTTCGCGGGCCTGGTCCAGGGCCACGGTCAAGTTGGCCACGGCCAGGGGGTATTCCTGGCGGACATAGACGAATCCCTGATGGGCCCCGATGGCATAGGCACCGATGATCAGGCCCTCGATGACGCTGTGGGGATTGCCTTCGAGGATGCTCCGGTTCATGTAGGCCCCGGGATCTCCTTCATCGGCGTTGACAATGACATATTTCGGCTCTCCGGGTGCGTTGCGGGTGGTCTCCCATTTCGTCCCGGTAGGAAAGCCGGCACCGCCGCGTCCCCTCAGGCCGGACTTCTTGACCTCGTCGAGGACTTCCTCGGGGGTCATGACGAAAAGGGATTTGCCCAGGGCGGAATAACCGCCGAGTGCGATGTAATCCTCGATGCGGGTCGGATCGACCAGGCGGTTGGTGCCGAGGAGGATCCGGTTTTGGTGCTTATAGAAAGGGATGTCCCCTTCGTGAATGATCTTCTTTCCATCTTCGCCCTTGTAAACCAGGCGGTCGACGACCTTGTTGCCAATTAGAGTCTCAGTGACGATCTCGGGCACGTCGGCCGGGGTCACCTTGAGGTAGCAGATTTCCCGGGGAAAGACGACGACCAGCGGACCTCTTTCGCAGAAGCCGTGGCAGCCCGTCCGCCGGATGTCGACCTTGCCCTCGATGCCCTGCTTGCGGATCTCCGCGGCGAAGGCCTCATGGACTTTGTCGCCGCCGCAGGCCAGACAGCCCGTGCCCTGGCAGATGGTCACGCAGAGCCTGTCGGGGTCGCGCTGGGCCAGGATGTCCTGCCTGAATTTCTTCAGTTCAACTGCTGATTTCAATTTCGACATGGTTACCTCTTTTTTCATGCGTCGTGCCTCAGTCGCACGACGCGGCGATCTTCTCGATGTCCTGGATGCCGGGCTTGCTGTAATACTGCCCGTCGACCTTCATCACCGGCCCCAGGGCGCAGCAGCCCAGGCAATTGACCGTGGTCAAGGTGAACTTCTGCTCGGCATCGGTTTGGCCGGGCTCGATGCCCAGGACGCTGACCACGTTGTCCAGAAGGCGCCTGGTCCCGCGCACCTGGCAGGCCGTGCCCAGGCAGACCTGGATGACGTGGCGTCCCTGAGGAACGAGGCTGAACGCCTTGTAGAACGTGGCAATGTGGTAGATCCAGGAAAGCGGCACGTCGAGCCTTTCCGACACCCAGATCAGGGCCGGCTTGGGAAGCCAGTGATTCTGGGCCTGGATGTCGAGAAGCACCTGGATCAGGGCGCTCTTCTGGCCGTGATGCTTGTCCAGGATCTTGTCAACTTCGGCGAGCTCCTGGACCATCTGGCGGACGGCCTGCTTCTTGTCCTGGATCTGCTTCAAAGCTTCGGCCAGGTGCATGGCTTCGGATTCGAGGCTCTTCAGGTCAAAATTCAAAGGCGGCTTGTCGAGGCCCAGGGAGTAGTACTCGCCCAGAAGTTCCAGGCCCCGGAGCAGCACGTCACTCTTGCTCCTCTTCGAGTCCTTCTGGAGGCGGCTCAAGGCCTGGTTCTGTTCTTCGCTCAGGCGCATTCCGACGAACTTGGATTTGCTTTTTTCCTTTGGCATAACATGCTCCTATTTGTTAAACCGTTTAACAAATACATTTTACAACTTTAAAATATTTTGTCAATAGCGCTAGGAAAAAAGACCGCCGTGAAACAGAAGTGGTATATCATGTTAAACATAGAAAATGGTAAAAACCATCGCCGCCGGCTCAATCCACGACTTTAGCAAAACCGGCTGAGTCACGCGGCCGGGCAGCGTCGCTCGCGAAATGACAGCACCGCGCGGATGTGCTAAAATAATCCCTTGAATTGAACCGGCCGCTTTCTCCCAGCGGCTTGCCATATTTTGCTTGGAGTACATGCCATGATCGCCTTTTTCAATGCCCAGCCATTCCTGGCCCTGCTGCTGATCATCTCCGTCGGCTACCTCATCGGCCGCATCGTGGTCAAGGGCTTTTCGCTCGACAGCTCCGCCATCCTCTTCGTGGCGCTTCTGGCCGGCCACCTGGGGATCGTCCTGCCCGGGCTGTTCAAGACCCTGGGGTTAGCGCTCTTCATCTACGCCATCGGCCTGCAGGCCGGGCCTAGCTTTTTCCGCCTCTTCCGCCGCGACGGCATGCTCATGAACGTCCTGGCCCTGGTCATCGTGGCCAGCGGTGCCCTGACCGCCTTCCTGGCCGCCAAGCTGATCGGCCTCGACCCGGCCATGGCCGGCGGCATCTTCACCGGCGCCCTGACCTCCACCCCGGGGCTGGCCGCGGCCCAGGAGGCGACGGGTTCGCCCCTGACCTCCATCGGCTACGGCGTGGCCTACCCCTTCGGCGTCATCCTGGTCATACTCTTCATCAAGCTGCTCCCTCGTCTGCTCAAGGCCGATCCCGCCAAGGAGGCCAGGGCCGAGGAGCAGGCGAGCGCCGGCGAGACGCTGCACACCCGGCAGATCGAGGTGGGCAATCCCGCTCTCGACGGCCGCACCCTGGCCCAGATCGACTTCCAGGCCGTCACCGGCTCGACGATCTCGCGCCTGCTGCGCGCCGGCCGGGTCATGATCCCCAGGGGGCAGACCGAGCTGCGCATCGGCGACATCGTGCGCGCGGTAGGCAGCGAGAAAGCCCTGGGCACGGCCGAGCTGCTCCTGGGCCGGCGCAACACCGACGAGTTCCCCGCCGGAGACGTCGTGGTGAGCCAGTTCATCGTTACCAACAAGCGGCTCGTTGGCAGGAGCATCGTCGACCTCAACCTGGCCGCCCGCTACAACGCCACCATGACCCGCATTTTGCGCAACGACATCGAGCTGCCGGCCCGCGCCAACCAGAAGCTCGAGTGGGGCGACCGCATCGTCGTAGTCGGCGAGAACACCGTCATGCCGGCGCTCCATGAACTCTTCGGCGACGACGTCAAGCAGGTCAATGCCGGCGACATTTACGCCATCATCCTGGGCATCGCCTTCGGCATCCTCCTGGGCATGATCCCCATCTCCATCGGTCGGGTGATCCACTTCAAGATGGGACTGTCGGGAGGCATCCTGCTCGCCGGCCTCATCCTGGGCAACCGCTCCCGGACCGGCTTCATCATCTGGCGAGCGCCGGCGGCCATCACCAATTTCCTGCGCGAGATGGGGCTGGTCTTCTTCCTGGCGGTCGTGGGCTGCGAGTCGGGGCAACAGTTGTTCGCCGTGCTCGGACAACAGGGCGTGAGCCTGATCCTGGCCACCGTCCTCACCGCCATTGTCCCCATGGCTCTGACCACCTTCGTCGCCCGCCGTTTTTTGCGCATCCGCCTGCTGCCCATGGCGGGCCTGCTCGCCGGCGGAATGACCTCGACCCCGGGGCTGGGAGTGGCCACCTCGCTTTCCGACTCGCCGACACCGATGATGATCTACGCTTCGGTTTATCCCATCGCCATGATCGGCATGATCGTCTTCGTCAAGCTCCTGGCGCTCATGTGATGCGGACGCGTCCCCAAAGTCGGCGATCGACGGAACAGGCGCAGAACGGCTAGAGGCGCTGGATCAGCGCCTGCAGGTCGCGGCGATGGCTAAGGGGCTGATCGTTGGCCACGTTATATCCCGATTTGCTTGACTTTTTGATTATTCCTGCAAAAATGGTCCCATATGCAAAATTGGTCTTCCGAGGGGCGGCGATCATGATGAGCAAGCGGCATGGGCGTTGAGAGGGTTCCAGCGCAGGGACGCATTCTGCGCAGGTTCTTTTTCCGCTGTTTCTTGTTCCTGCTGCTGAGTTTTTGCCTTATGTCCGCCTTGCCGGCAGCGGAGACTCCCCCCCTTTTTCGTTCGCCGCACAAAGGAGATCTGCCGCTCGGCATGCTCTCTTTCAAGAGCTACGATTCGGCCCAGGGATTGGGCAATCTCTCGATCTGGGCCATGGAACAGGATGCCGATGGCTTTCTCTGGGTTGGGACGGTCGACGGCTTGTTCCGTTATGACGGCAGCCGCTTTAACATGCTGGGTGTCGCCGATGGCCTGCCTGCGGCCAGGATCAAAGCCCTCCTGCAAGGGGAGAGGTCCCAATTCTGGATCGGCACCATCCAGGGCTTGGCTCTCAAGGAGGGGAATCGCATCCGGGAATTGCATGCGGATGCCGGTTTGCCGGCGAATGAAATCTTCGCCCTGGCGATCGATCGTGAAGGGAGACTATGGGTGGCCATGGATGTCGGGCTGTTCCGCCAGCGTCCGGGAAGCCTCTTTTTCGACCCGCTGCCCGGCTGGCCGGCCAAGGCCATGGCCCGTGCCCTCTGGATGGACGGCGACGCGATGTATACGGTCAGCCAGATCAAGCTGCTGCGCATCGATCTCAACGGCACCGCCGCCATCAGGGAGGTGCCGGGGCCATGGAGGGAACGCCTGGATGCCGTCGTGCGGGACAGGCAGGGCCGCATGTGGGTCAGGTCCAGGGGCGGGCTTTGGATGCGGCAGGGGAACCGGGGGGACTTTACGGACCTGAGTCGTTATCTCGGGGTCGCCACCTATGACGGGCACCTGAGGCTGACGCCCAGGGGCGGGCTGCTGATCCCCACTACGGACGGCTTGGTCAGGGTCACTGATGACACATGGGAATATTTGTCGACTGCGTTCGGCTTGCCGACACCCTGGACAAACCGGGCAATGGAGGACAGGGAAGGATGCCTGTGGGTGGGCGGTCTCGGCCTGTTCCGCGGCCTGGCCCATGAGGCCTGGCGCCGGCATACGCAGCTGAACGGCATACCGGGCGGCGTTGTCTGGACTATCCTGAAGGATCAGAAGGGACGGATCTGGGCCGGAACGACCAACGGCCTCTGTTTGCCCAAGAACGGCATCTGGGCGCGTGTCCCCCAGACAAAACAGAATCAGGCCATTCTGCGCCTGGCCTTGGCAAAGGACGGGGCGCTCTGGATGGGCGGAGCCCCGCCCAGGTTGCGGCGCTGGCTGCCGGAGAGCAACGAGTGGCTCGAATTTTCAAGGCCGGGATCCACGATCAGCGGGCTCATCTTCGGGGCTGACGGCACTCTCTGGATCAACACCCATCGCGAGGGGGTGTATTGCATCCCCCCGCTGGCGAGTCCCGGCGGCACCTACAAAATCGAACCGTTCTTTTTCCCGGGCTCGGAACAGAATGAAATGATCCAGTCCATGTCCAGGGGCGGCGGCGACCGGCTGTGGATGGCCGGCCCGCGCGGCCTTTTCCTCCAGGAAAAAGGGCGCTGGCGCCTGCTGGGCACGGATGATGGCCTGTTGAGCGCGAGCGTTCTCTCGGTCTTCGAAGACGACGAGAACTGCGTTTGGCTGAGCTATGAGGATCGGCAGGGTCTTGGCCGCTTTGCTTATCGCGCGGGCCGGCTCGAGCCGCTGGTGCATTTTGATCCGGCCAGGGGACTGGAGGCCCGCAAGATATATTTCGTCCGCAAGGACGCGCTGGCCAGGATTTGGGTCGGCACTTCCCAAGGCGTTTACGTGCTTTTTGACGACCGCTGGCATCACTTCGGCGCCAGCGAGGGCATGCCTGGCGATGATTGCGAAGGCGGCGTGTTTTTGGCCGAGCCCAATGGCGATGTTTGGATAGGCACCCTGGGTGGCCTGGGGCATTTCGACTCGGCGCGGTTTTCAGGCAGGCCGCGGCCGCCGCCGGCTTTCATCCTTTCCATGCAATACGGCCAAACCAAGCTGGAGAGGCCTTTTCCGGAAAAAGTGGATGTCACTCATCGTAATGCTTCTGTGGAGTTCCAATTCACCGGCCTGAACTACAACAACGAAAACAGGGTGCTCCTGCAGATCCGCCTGGTCGGCCTGGACGATGAATGGCGCTTCAATGATATCCGGCAGATTCGTTTCGCGAAGCTGCCTCCGCGCCAGTACAGCTTTCAAGTGCGGGCCGGATACGACAAGACCTCCTGGGGACCGGTAGCGACGGCGAGCTTCCGGGTGCTGCCGGCCTGGTGGCAGACCTGGTGGTTCTATGCCGCCGTGGCCCTGGCTTTGCTGGGCGGCGTCCTGCTTTTTTTCAGGTGGCGCTACCGGATCCTCCACCGGCGCAATTTCGAACTGGAAAAGATCGTCCAGGCGCGGACAAAAGCCCTGGCCGCAGCCAACGAATCGCTGCAGAAACTCACGGTCACCGACACGCTCACCGGGCTTAGGAACCGCCGCTTTATCGACTTGACCATCGAGGAGGAACTGGCCAAGGTCAACCGGGACTATCATGCCCTCAAAAAATCGGCCGACAAGGACAAACAGGTCAATCTTGACCTGATCTTCATGATGGTCGACCTGGACCATTTCAAGGAAGTGAACGATCGCTTTGGTCATGCCGCCGGCGACCTTGTGCTCAAGCAAATCAGGGACCGCTTGCTGCAGGCGGTGCGCGATATGGATACCGTGGTGCGCTGGGGCGGCGAGGAATTCCTGCTGGTGGCCCGCAAGTGCGATCGCGGCCAGGCGCAGAACCTGGCCGACCGCGTCAAGGAATTGGTCAGCAGGGAACCGTTCGCCATCGGCAACGGCCAGACCCTGCTCCGCACCTGTTCCCTGGGCTTTGCCCCCTACCCCATTGCGCGCGGTTACCCCCCGGAAGCCGTCTCCTGGACCCAGGTGGTCGAGATGGCCGATCGCTGCCTTTACGCGGCCAAGGAGAGCGGGCGCAACGGCTGGGTCGGACTGCGGGAGGGGCCGTCTCCGGAGCGCGTCTCGGCGTTCATCTCCCAGCCGGAAGTGGAGATCAAGGCCGGCGGCTGGGAGATCCTCACCAGCTTTCCCGATGTCTCGGCCCTGGTCTGGCAGCAGAAAACCTGAAAGCCGGCTGGATCAGCGGAACTCCCTGCTGATGATGGTGATGTGCTCGGGGTAGGTGATGTCGCCCAGGGGGGTGGAAACGCTGGGTTGGGCATCAAGGGCAACGCGCGAGATGTCGCCGTTCTTGCCGCCGAGGGCCAGGGCCAGATTCAGCAGGTCGTCGTAGCCGCCCTGGCCGAAGAACTCGTAGAGGTCAAGCTCCAGGCGCAGGGGGATGACCGTCGACTGGCCGCTGCCGGGAATCTCCAGCGCTTTGTCGATGCCGCCGCTGATCGTGGGTTGGTCGTCGATGATCAGGCGCCAGTCGAAGCGGGTCAGGGTGGAGAGGGTGCGCGTCGTGCCGTTGGTGCCGTCGTTGGGGTTGCGCGCTTCGACGTTCAGCAGGAAACGGACCGGCAGGCGCTGGCTGCGGAAAGCGGCCAGGAGCTTGACGCCGTCGGCGATCGTGAAGTCCCGCAGCTGCGATTTATTGCTGATGCCGATCCCGGACAGGGAGAAATCGTTGATCCCCTGCAGGCGGAATTGCAGTTGCTTCAGGCTGGTCAGGGTGCGGAACACGTCGCTCAATGACGCGCAGCCCTGGAACAGAAGAACGCTGAACAGGAGAAGGCATAGTGAAATTCTGGCTGGCTTCATGGGGCGCCCGGCGGTTACAGTTTTTTGAACAGGGTCGCCGCGATCAGCAGGGCAAAACCGGCCACCAGCAGGTGGACGGAGTAAGGAGCCAGCTCGTTGATGTGCAGGACGCCGAAATGCTGCAGGGCGCCGATGACGCCGATGATGACCGCCACCAGCCAGGTGGAAAACTTGGGAGCGCTTAGTTTCATGAATCCCCCCTTTTTCTTTTATCGTAGGCGCATGAAAGCGAAAAGTCAAATTGACCGCGTCGCGGCGGCAGGCCGGGGAAGCGAAAGGGAACGACACTTTACTTTCGATCCATCGCTTGCTAAAATGGGTCCTCTTTTTTAAAGGGGGATGCCGGGACATGTTCATTCCGCTGAAGGACTATAACCCGACGCGCCGGACGGCCGCGGTCGTCATCCTGATCATCCTGCTCAACGTTTCGGTCTTCGTCTACCAAAGCTACCTGTCGCGCGAGCACCTGCAGGAGCCCCTGCGCGCCTCCGGTCTGGAGCCATTGGCCTGGCCATCCAGCCTGGAATACTATGTGGTGAAGGACGGCCTGGTGCCGGCCGAGCTGGTGCAGGGGCGCAGCCTCGAGATCCCTCTCGGGACCGACGGCTCGGGCCGGACCGTCGCCTTCCAGCGCCGCACCTCGCCGCCGCTGAGCCTGCTGGCCTCGCTGTTCATGCACGGTTCCTGGCTGCACCTGCTGGGCAACATGCTGTTCCTGTGGATCTTCGGCAACAACATCGAAGACCGCCTGGGCCGGGTCAAATTCATCGCCTTCTACCTGCTGTGCGGTGTCGGCGCCAGCCTGGTCCATGTGCTGTTTAATTTGAATTCTTTGGTCCCGGTCATCGGCGCCAGCGGCGCCGTATCCGGCATCATGGGCGCATACCTGGCTCTCTTCCCCGTGGCGCGCGTCCGCACCCTGGTTTTTGTCTTTGTCTTTGTCACCACCATGGACGTGCCAGCCGCGGTTTTTTTGGGCATCTGGTTTCTCTTCCAGTTCCTCTCTTCCGGCGGAGGTTCGGGCATCGCCTGGCTGGCCCACGTCGGCGGGTTCATCCTGGGGTTCCTGTTGGTGAAGCTTTTTTTGACGGAAAAAAAATAGGCAAGCGAAATTGTACCATGAACCTGAAGGACAAGGAGGCCCTTAATGGAAAAACATGCCATCCAATCGGACCAGGCGCCCAAGGCGCTGGGGCCGTATTCCCAGGCCGTGCGCTGGGGAAATCTCCTCTTCATTTCCGGACAGGTGGGCATCGATCCCGCCAGCGGCAAGCTGGCCGAGGGCGGAGTTGAAGCCCAGGCGCACCAGGTCTTCAAGAACCTGGAGGCGGTTCTGGCTGCGGCCGGGATCAACTGCCGCCGGCTGCTGAAGACCACGGTGTTCCTGAAGGACATGGCCCATTTCAAGGCCGTCAACGAAATCTACGCCGAACATGTGCCGCCGCCCTTTCCGGCCCGCGCCGCTGTGGCCGTGAAGGAGCTGCCCCTCGGGGCCGAAGTGGAGATCGAGGCTATCGCCGCCATGATGGATTGAACGGGCGGCCCGCCATTATCAATGGCTGTCCTGCAGGCGGAAGGCATCCGGGTTGAAAAGGCTGCGCCGGGCTGTCCCGGCGCTTCGCCGCTGCTGCGCGGCATTGACCTCGATCTTCCCGAAGGACAGATCACGGTGCTGCTGGGGGAGACGGGGGCGGGCAAGACCCTCTTGGCCAGAGCCTTGGCCGGGCTCCTGCCCGACGGGCTGCGGATCGCTTGCGGACGGATCCTCTTCCGCGGGCGGGCGCTGGATTCCCCGGCGGCGTGGGCCGGCGTCCGCGGCCGGGGGATCTTCTATGCCCCGCAGAACGCCGCGGCCAGCTTCAACCCGGTCCTGACCATCGGCAGGCAGGTCCGCGAGTGCAGCCGCATCAGCGAGAGCGAACTCGAGGAGCTGCTTGTCCGCCTGGGCTTCGCCGACCCCGGCCGCATTCTGCGCTCCTTTCCCCACGCCTTGAGCGGCGGCGAGAACCAGCGCTGCCTGCTGGTCCTGGCGCTGGCCGCTTGCCCCGCCGTGCTGATCCTGGACGAACCGACAGCCGAGATCGATGCCGCCGCCCACGATGAATTCGTCAGGGTCCTGCTCTCGTATCAGCGCCGCCGTTCCCGGACTGTCCTGCTGATTTCCCACCACCTGGGCTTTGTCCGCGACATCGCCGCGAAACTCTGCATCATGTGCCGGGGCGAGATGATCGCCGCCGGCGATCCCCAGGCCGTTCTTGCTGCCCCCGGCCACCCGGTTGCCAGGGAGATCGCCGCCTACATGGCGGCGGAATGATGGACGTCCGCTTCCGCCTGCGCGCGGTTCGCAAGACCTATCGCGGCTGCCGGCCCGGCAAGGTCGTGACCGCCCTTGCCGGCGTGGACCTGGATATCCACGCCGGGCAAGTCAATGCCCTGCTGGGGCGTTCGGGTGCCGGCAAATCGACGCTGGCCAGGATCGTCATCGGCTTCGAGGCGCCTGACAGCGGCGAGGTGCTCTATTTGGGCCGGCCTCTTTCCGAGGCCCCGGCGTACGATTTCCGCCGCCGCAACCAGATGGTGTTCCAGAACCCCTGCCTCGCCGTAAACCCGCTGTTCACCGTCGAGATGGTCATCGGCGAACCGCTGCGCATTGCAGGGGTGCGCAATGCCGCTGCCAGGATCCGGGAGGTCATGGAGTGGCTGGAATTGCCCCGCGCGTGCGCGGGGCGGCTGCCCCATGAATTGTCGGGAGGCGAGCTGCAGCGCGTGGCGCTGGCGCGGGCCCTCATCCTGGAGCCGGAATTCCTGGTGCTTGACGAGCCCTTTTCCGCACTTGACGACCTGACCGCCATGAAGATTCTGCTGCTGCTGAAAGGGCTATTCCGGCGCCTGCGCCTGGGAGCCCTGTTCGTCAGCCACCATCCGCGCCACGTACGCGCGCTGGCCGACCACGTGGCTGTTTTGGAGAAGGGAAGGCTGCTGCCATCCGCTTCATAGGCCCTGGATGTATCAATTCGGGAGAGTCAATGTCGGGAAATTCGTTTGCGTTGGAAATTGCTTTTGTAGTAGGCGATTGAGGCAACCTGGGATTCGGCCGATTTGGGCTCCAGAGTGATGGAAAAGGGACAGGATAGAGAGGCGATCGCCGCCTTGGCGGCATGCCAGTCGATGCTGCCGCTGCCCATGGCCAGATGGTCGTCGTGGTCGCCGCGGTTGTCGTGCAGGTGGAAGTGGATGTGCCCCTGCGGGGAGAGATAGAACAGCCACTCCTCGAAGGGGATGCGGGCGAAAACGTGGTGGTGACCGAAGTCGAAGCAATGGACCAGGCGCGGGCTGGCCGCTTTTTTCATGAGCTGCAGCACGATATGGGGGGTCGGCTCGGCGATATTCTCCAGGGCGATGAGCGGGCCGTCATGTTCGGCAAGCAGCGTCATAAAGAAAGCAGCGGCGCGCTCCAGCCACTGCGGGACCTGCTGGCGGTAGTAGATGGGATCATAATTGAAATGCATGACCACCAGCGTGCTCCCCAGTTCGGCGGCGATGGCCATGACCCGCCGCATTTTATCCAGGCTGAGGAGGCGCACGTCGTCGTCGGCAGCCCCGGGCCAGACGTCCATGAACGGGGCATGGACGGTGTGGCCGCGGAAGCCGCGGAGTATCCTGCGGAAATCGGCGACGGTCCGCGGGGTGAAGTCGCGGATGCGTTCGGCCTTGATGTAGATCTCGGGGCCGGCCCCGCAGGCGGCGATGGCATCGGCCTCGTCGGCCAGGCGCTCGCCGGCGACGCGGATGAACAGGTCGTCAAACATCGCGCCCGCCCAGGAGCCTGTTGACCTGGTAGGACAACTGCTCGGTCTTGAACGGCTTGGGGATGTAATGGCCGATTTTTTCTTTGAATATGTCCGTTTCCAGGTATTCCCGGCCGTAGCCGCTGGCGATCAGGATCTTGACCTCCGGCCGCAGCTCGCGCAGGATCCTGAAGACCTTCTCCCCGGTGATGCCCGGCATCTCGATGTCCAGGATGACCAGGGAGATCTCGGCGGCGTTCTTCTTGAACACCTCGATCCCCTCGGTGCCGTCGGCGGCCGTCAGGCAGTTCAGCCCTAAGGTCTTGAGCATGTCGCAGCCGATCTCGCGCACCACCTCCTCGTCGTCGATGAGCAGCACCAGCCCCTCGAGGGGGGCGGCGGCGGGCGCTTTCTCCACTTGCGGGGAGGACTTGTACATCGCCTCCTCGTACACGGGCAGCAGGATGGAGAAGGTGGCGCCGCGCCCGATGTCCGAATCCAGCTCGATGCGGCCGTTGTAATCCTGGATGATCTCGCGGACGATGGCCAGGCCCAGGCCCGTGCCGCGTCCCTGGCCCTTGGTGGTGAAGAAGGGCTCGAAGATCTTTTTCTGGTTCTCGCGGCTGATGCCGCCGCCATTGTCGCTGATCTCGATCATGGCGTACTTCCCGTCCAGCAGGTTGTTCTGGTTGCTGATCTCGACCATGTCGGTGCGCAGGCGGATGATGGGGCGCGCGACGTTTTCCAGGGCATCGCGGGCGTTGACGATCAGGTTGATCAGGATCTGCGAGATCTTGGTCTTGTCGGCCCGCAGCAGGATCTGGCTCTCGTACAGCTGGATGTCCAGATTGATGGCCTTGATGTTGATGGCCAGGAAATCGAGGGATTCCTTGATCAGGTCGTTGAGGCTGAGGATCTCTTTTTCGGCCATCTTTTTGCGCGAGAAGTTCAACAACTGGTTGATCAGGGTGGAGGCCCGCTCGCTGGAGGTGATGATGGTGGAGACGTATTTCTGCACCTTGGGGTTGTCGGCGACCTTCTTCTCCAGCAGCGAGGCGTAGCCCATGATGCCGCTCAGCAGGTTGTTGAAGTCGTGGATGATGTGGCTGGTCAGCAGGCCGAGAGACTCCATCTTCTGGGCATGGATCAGAGAGGACTCGAGCTTCTTCAGGGCCGACACGTCCTCGATGTGAATGACCACGCCGCTCTGCTCGGTGGTGACCGGATAGAGGGTCAGGTTGGTGATCTTGAAGTCCTCCTCGCCGATGAAGATCTGCTCGTCGTTGAGGTAGATGGTTTTCTTCAGGATCATGACCTCGTTGATCACGTCTTTGTACTTGTCGAACAGGGGCAGCAGGGAGAAGAGGCTTTTGCCGAAGGCGCCGGCGAACGGGACGCCCAGGATCTTCTCGGCCGCCGAGTTCCAGGTGGTGATCAGGCCGTGCTCGTTGATGGAGATCACCGCGTAGGGGCTGGCGTTGATCAGCTTCTGCATGAAGCCCTGCAGCGTGCGCAGCTGGGTGGTCAGGCTGCGCCACTCGGAGATGTCGCGCAGCATGATGATGCCGCCGATGATGGTGTTGCGGCTTTTCAGCGGCTCCACGATCAGGTCGACATAGTTCTCTTTCTCCAGGACCGGGCTGAGCGTGTTGATGCGGTGCACGCTGTTGCCGCCCTCCAGCACGCTGCGCACCAATTCGTCGAAGCCGCTTTCGATGGATTTCTTGGCCAGGATGGCCGTGAGGTTCTGGCCGATGATGGGGGCGTTGCCGGCCTGGATGAGATCGCGCCCCCGCTTGTTGATGAAGGTGACGCGCAGCCGGCGGTCGACGATGATGATCATCTCCGGGATCGACTGAAAGATCTGCCGCGAAAACAGGATCTGGTTCTTCAGGTCGATCTCCGCCTTCTTGCGCTTGCTGATGTCGGTGATGACCACCAGGTAGCCGCTGAGCTTGCCGTGGATGTCGCGGATCTTGGAGAGGGAGAGGGAAACGTCGATCTTTTCCCCGGTCCTCAGCGTCAGCGTGGTCTCCCGGTCGGCGCTGTGCTCGTTGTCCTTCAGCTCCGCCGCGACTTCACGGATGAATTTTCTTTCAAAAAAATCACGGGCGCGAAGTCCCCGGATGGCGTCCTTCTCGATCTGGAGCCTTTTCAGGCCGAATTCGTTGATGAAGGTCGGCTGCAGCCGTTGGCCCGTGGCAATGACCATGGACTGCGAGGTCTGCATCAGCTTTTCCAGTTGTTCCTTCGCTTCCCCGGCCTCGCCGGTCTTTTCGCGCAGCAGGGAGAACAATGCTTCCATTTCGGCGAAGATCGCGCCGGTCTCATTGAAAAGCGGCTGCCGGCGCGGCAGGGCCCGGGTGCTGCCCTTTTGCCGGAACTGCAGCAGGCGGTCGTGGATTTGCGCGAACGGCTTTATGATCGCTGCGTTGAGGAAAAAGAAGAGCAGCACCATGAAGACGAGCAGGACCAGGGCGTTGAATAAATGGGGCGCCAGGCTCGAGCGGTTCGGTCCATTCTTGAAAAGAAAATCGTGGGACCAATACTGGATGGCCGCTATGAAGGCAAAACAGATCAGCAGGGTGACGAGAAGCTTTAGGGAAAGTTTTTTCATCGGGTTGGGGGCTGGTGCCCGCCCCCGCACGGGATGCGCGCCATGTCGGGCGCCGTCACTGACCGTTTCCCTCCTGGCCCTCGTAAACGACCTTGATGCCCTCGATCTTTTTCTTGATCGGGAAGCTGCCCAGCAGCACCTGTCCCGAATTCTTGGTCTTGGCGTAGATCTTCACCTTGACGGCCTTCCAGTTGGCCATGTTCTTGATGAAGGCCGGCTTGGAGGTCGCCCGGTAGCCGTAGAAGCCCTTGACGAAGATCTCGTCGCTGACCTGGCCCGGCGGCAGGGGCTTTTTCACCGCCTCGACATAGCCGTCGGTCAGGTTCTCGCCGCTCTCCTCGAAGATGAAAATGCAGTTGAAGCCCACGTATTGCAGGGGGCGCCTGCCGGTGTTCTTGATCTTGAAGGTGAACGACGGCACGATGGTCGCCTCGTCGGGCCGGACCTTCTTGTCGACCCAGACGGAGTCCTGCCAGACGACCTGGATGGACTTGGCCACCTCCTTGTCGCTCATGGTGTCCTGGATGACGGTCTTGTAGAACAGCAGGATGAGAGCGATCCCCAAAACAACCAAAAGGGACGAGGCCCAGAACTTGACCCGCTTGTAAAATGGAGTCTTGTCTTCGATATCTTTGAACAGTTCTTCGTTTTCGCCCATTCTTTTCTCCTTTTCCGCTTTATATAACATTTTCTACCATATTTCAAGATTTCAAGCTCCATGCCGCTAATATTGGGCCGGCCGGACCGGGCGGCCGCCTTGACAAACAGCGGAAAAAAATCTATTAATGGGTAGCATGCGACTGACCCGGAACATTCTGGCTTTCCTCTTTGCTTTTTTGCTGATTTTGCTCCTTTTTCTCCCGGTTTTGTTCGTTTCCGGCATTTTGAAGCATGATGCCTTCATTTTTTCCGCCGCCCGCATGGTTATTAAAGCGACCTTTCGGATCCTGGGGGTGAAGACGGTGGTTCGGGGCCTGGACGATGTCGATTTTTCCCTCTCCCCGCTCATTGTCTGCAACCACCTGTCCAACCTGGATGGGCCGCTGCTGGTCGGCGTCCTGCCGCTCGATCCGCGGGTGCTGATCAAGGCCGAGGCCCGCCGGATCCCCCTGGTCGGCTGGATCATGAAGCTGGCCGATTTCGTCTTCGTCGACCGTTCCAGTGCATTGCGCCGCCAGGAAGCGCTGGCCGAAACGATCGAAAAGATAAGGACCAAACGTTATTCTTTCCTTGTCTTTCCCGAGGGCACGCGCAGCCGGGACGGTGCGACGCTGGATTTCAAGAAAGGCAGCTTTCTCATTGCCCTGCGGGCCGGAGTGCCGGTGCTGCCGGTGAAAATATCCGGGACTCACCGCCTGATGCCTCCGGGCCGGAAAACCTGCGGCCGGGGCACCGTCACGATCGAGTTTTTTCCGCTCCTGGATCTGGGCGGCATTCCGGAAAGCGAGCTGCCCGGCTTTATCCGCAGCATGCAGCAGAGGATTTATATGGATGAAAAAACATGAAGATCATCGACCCTGAAAGGATTCAGCGCCGCATCCGGTTGCTGGGCAGCCTGAACGAAGAGCCCGGCGTGCTCCGGGCCATCGATTGCCTGGCCGAGGCCTTGCATAACGGGAACAAGGTCCTGGTGTTCGGCAACGGCGGTTCATCGACGCAGTCCTCGCATTTTGCCGCCGAGCTGGTCAACAAGTTCTATTTCCGCCGCCCGGCGCTCCCGGTACTGGCCTTGAGCGCCGACATGGCCAGCGTGACCTCCATCGCCAATGACGAGGAGTTCCGCTTCGTTTTTTCGCGGCAGGTGGAGGCCTTCGGCCGGGCGGGCGATGTGGCCCTGGGCATCACCACCAGCGGCGGGTCGGCGAACGTCCTGCAGGGGCTGGCCGCAGCCAGGGCAAAGCAAATGCGGACGATTGCCTTGGCCGGAAAGCAATCGGCACGCTTGCAGGCCGTTCGCGTCGACGTGCTGGTCGCCGTGGACGAGACCGATACCCCGGCCATCCAGGAGATGCATTTGTTCGTTCTGCATATCATGGCCGAAAAAATCGAAGAACGACTATTTGGAGGAAAACATGATTGAACTGTCCGCCCGCGTGAAAACGATGACCAGCTCCCCGACCTTGAAGCTGGTGCAGATCAAGAAGCAGTTGCAGTCCCAGGGCAAGGTCATCCTCGATTTCGGCGCCGGCGAACCCGATTTCTCCACTCCGGACAACATCAAGAACGCCGGCATCGAGGCCATCCGCAGCAATTTCACCAAATATACGCCCACGTCCGGGATCGCCGAGTTGAAAAAGGCCATCCGCGCGTCCTACCTGGCCGAGCAGGGCGTTGAGGCCAAGGATTCCCAGATCGTCGTCTCTCCCGGCAGCAAGTACGGCCTTTTCATTCTGCTGCAGGCCGTAGTCAATCCGGGCGACGAGGTCATCGTGCCGCTTCCGTACTGGGTCTCCTACCCGGAGATGGTGAAATTTTGCGGCGGCAGCGTGATCCATGCCGATCACCTGCAGTCGCAGCCCCGTTTTGAGCTGACTGCGGCCTCCTACATCTCCCGCTTCAGTCCGCGCACCAGGGCCGTGATCGTCAACTCCCCATCCAACCCCACCGGAAAGGTCATGAGCAGCATGCAGCTGGCCGAACTGATCGCCTTCTTCCATCAGAAGAACGTATTGATCATCGTCGACGACTGCTACCGCAAGATCATGTACGCGGACGAGGCCTACCCTTCACCGCTCGCCCTTTTGCCGGGCGCCCGCGAGCAGGTGGCGGTGGTCAGCTCGCTTTCCAAGACCTACGCCATGACCGGCTGGCGCCTCGGCTATTCGATCACTTCCGAATCGCTGGCTGCGGCCATGACCAAGATCCAGGAGCACTCGACCTCCAATCCCTGCTCGATCTCGCAGAAAGCTGCCGTCGAAGCCCTGAGCGGGGACCAGGGGGCGGTGCGCTCCATGGTGGAGGAATACCGCCGGCGTCGCGACTACTTTGCCCGTCGGGTCGACGAGATCGGCCATATCCCCTATGCTCTTCCCGACGGCGCCTTCTATTTCTTCGCCGATTTTTCCCATTATATCCAGAAAAAGAAATTCCAGGACGACAATCAGCTGGCCATGGACATCCTCGAGAAATTGAACATCATCCTGGTGCCAGGATCGGCGTTCGGAGCTCCCAATCACCTGCGCATTTCCTACGCCACCTCCCTGCAGGATATTCGTGAGGGGCTTGGCAAGCTGGAAACGTACCTGAAATCATGAGCGGCAGCCTGGGCGGCGGCACCCCGCGGACCGGGAGTTGACGGTGCTGGATTATAAGGACGTCACCTTCTCTTTCCAGGACCGCAAGGCGCGCGGCCGCCGCCGGCGGCTCAGGCTGTTCCTGCTGCTGGCGCTGGTTGTCGCCGCCTTTTTTGTCATCAGCGGCTGGAAGGCCAG